>CAJOPV010000126.1 GCA_905236495.1 uncultured Christensenellaceae bacterium | reverse complement strand
TTATAACCTGGATAATATCGGTTTATCCCATCCGTTCCTTTCCACCCGGTAAAAGCCGATCAGGTTGCCGGGGCGGGACATGTGATATACGTCCATGGCCTGCTGGGCATCCCGAAGATCAAACCGCACCGAAAGCCCGCAGCCCACGCTCACGTCCCGGGGGGTGGAAATCACCTCGCTGCGGATGCCCGCCCGGCGCAGCGCAGCGTCAAAACGCATCACCTGCTGGCGGGAGCGAAAGGCCGCAATGCCGAAAGTCTCATGCTGGGTCATGGTTTTTCCCCCTTCCTCATACAGTATATGAGCAGGCGGAAATCGGGGTGCGGCCCACCCGGGAGGAAGGAACATGATCTATCTGGACAACGCAGCCACCAGCTTTCCCAAGCCCCCGGAGGTGGCGAAAGCCGCGGCGGGGGTGATCGAAAAAATCGGCGGTAACCCGGGAAGGGCCGGGCACCGGGGGGCCATCAGCGGCGGGCGGATCATGGAAAAATGCCGGGAGCTGGCGGCCTCGCTGCTGGGCGCTGCCGCCCCGGAGCAGGTGATTTTCTGCCTGAACTGCACCGACGCCCTGAATACCGCCATTCGGGGCACATTGCACCGGGGCGACGAGGTGCTGGTCTCCCACGCGGAGCACAACGCCGTCATGCGCCCCCTGATGGGGTATCACGACAGCGGACAGATCACGGTGCGCATCCTGCCGCCGGAGGAAAACGGCCTTCTGTCTCCCGATACGGTCCGGGCCGCCGTCGGGCCCAAAACGGCGCTGATGGTGCTGTGCCACGCCAGCAACGTCACCGGCATCATCCAGCCTGCCCAAGAGATCATCTCCGCCTGCCACAGCCTGGGGGTGCCGGTGCTGCTGGATGCAGCCCAGACCGCCGGAACGGAGGATATCGCTCCGCTTGATGCGGATATGATCGCCGTCCCGGGCCACAAGGGGCTGCTGGGGCCCATGGGCACGGGGCTGCTGGCCCTTCGGGGAGACGTGCTGCCCCGGCCTTTTCGGGAAGGGGGCACCGGCTCCGCCTCCGAAAGCCTCCGTCAGCCGGAGCTTTTGCCCGATCGCCTGGAAAGCGGCACCGCCAACCTGCCCGGCATCGCGGGCCTCACCCAGGGGCTGAAATTCGTGCTGGGGCATCGGGCCGCCATCCGGGAATACGAAGGAGCGCTGCACAAAAGGCTGCGGGAGGGGCTGGAAAACATCCCCGGGGTGGTCACCTACTGCGGACCCGAAGGTACGCCCCACGCGGGGCTGGTGAGCTTCAACGTGGGCGCTTTGGACAGCGGGCAGGTAGCGGACGCGCTGAACAGCGCGGGCATCGCCGTCCGGGGCGGGCTGCATTGCGCCCCTTCCATCCACGCATGGCTGGGCACCTCCGGAGCGGTGCGGGCCAGCCTGGGGCCCTTCAATACGGAACGGGACGTGGATGCCCTGCTTTCCGCCGTAACCCGCATCGCCCGGGAAAAATGACGCATCATATTCCTCCTTTCGGGGCATGCTGAAAGCATCAGCCCATGAGGAGGGATTTTTTATGCCGAAGCCCGCCACGGAGCGCCGCCTCTGGAACGCCTTTGCCGCCGAATGCGCCGCCTATATGAAATACACCTTTTTCGCCCAGGCCGCCCGGCAGGAAGGCTACCAGCAGATCGCCGATATTTTTGAAGAGACCGCCAAAAACGAACAGGCCCACGCCAGGCTGTGGCTGAAGGCCCTGGGGGAATTGCCCGACGGCAGCCAGCCGGGGGACACGGAAAAGTGCCTCCGCGCCGCCATCCAGGGAGAGCACAGCGAATGGACGGAGCAATACCCCGAATCCGCCCGGGACGCGGCGGCGGAAAACGAGGCTGGGCTGCAAAGCCAGTTCGAAGGCGTTTCCGCCATCGAGGCCTCCCACGAGCAGCGGTTCCAGACGCTGCTGGATCGGCTCACCTCCGGCGCCGTATTCACCCGGGCGGAGGAATGCGCCCCGGTGTGGCGCTGCCGCTTCTGCGGGCATCTGCATACCGGCCTCCAGGCCCCCTCCCCCTGCCCTGTCTGCCAGTATCCCCAAACCTACTTTGAGATCAACGCCACCAATTACTGAGCGCGGGCGGAAAATGTTTCACATTCTTTACATTTCTGTGTCAGTTTTTATTGCAATCTGACACAGTTTTTGTTATACTGTTTGGAGGCCGATGAAAAAGCGAGGTCGGCCCAGTCAACGATTTTCCTGTTCCATGAAAGGAGCGTATGTCTTATGTCTTCTGCCGCTGCCCAGCCCCGGCCCCTGGTCTATGCTCTGCAGCAAAATATCCGCCAGGTGATCGTGGGCAAGGACGACGCCATCGAGCTCATGCTCATCGCCCTGATCTGCCGGGGCCACGTGCTGATTGAGGACGTGCCCGGCGTGGGCAAAACCACCATGGCTGCCGCCCTGGCAAAATCCCTGCAGTGTTCCTTTAAGCGCATCCAGTTCACCCCCGACGTGACCCCCTCCGACGTGACGGGCTTCACCATGGTGAATATGCAGACCGGGGAAATGGAATTCAAGCCCGGGGCGGTGATGAGCCAGATCGTACTGGCGGATGAAATCAACCGCACCTCCCCCAAGACCCAGTCCTCCCTGCTGGAGGTGATGGAGGAAGGGCAGGTCACGGTGGACGGGGTCACCCGTCTTTTGCCCCAGCCCTTCATGGTATTGGCGACCCAGAACCCGGTGGATTTCGTGGGCACCTATCCCCTGCCGGAAGCGCAGATGGACCGCTTTTTCCTGCGCATCTCCATCGGCTATCCCTCCGTGGAGGAGGAGATCGACGTATTGGAGCGCTACTCCGGGCAGACCACCCCCATCCAGACCCTGACCCCCGTATGCGGCGCGGATGAGATCATCGCCATGCAGGAGCAATTGGGCGCCGTTTATACCAGCCGGGAGGCCCGCAGCTACGTTGCCAACATCGTAGCCCAGACCCGGAATCATTCCGCATTGCAGCTGGGCGCCTCCCCCCGGGGGGCCATCGCCCTGCTTCGGGCGGCCCAGGCCTGCGCCCTGCTTTCCGGGCGGGATTACGTATTGCCCGACGATATCCGCCGCATGGCGCTGCCGGTGCTCTCTCACCGGCTGATCCTCACCCCCGAGGCCCGGATGAAGGGCGTATCGGCCCAGCAGGTTTTATCCCAGCTCATCGAAACCGTGCCGGTGCCCACGGGAAGGCAATGACCCGCCGGGGTGCGGCGGTGCTCACCGCCCTGATCACCGGCGCCCTGTGCGCCCTGTCCCTGGGCAATCTGCTGTATTTGTATGTCGCCATTCTTCTGGCGCTGGTGCTTTTGTACAGCTTCATCACCTGCCTGTGGGCCAAGCGTACCGCCGAATGCCGCCAGCATTTGAGCGCCTCCTCCGTCAGCCGGGGGGAAAGCGCCCAGCTGGTGGTGCAGGTGTATCACGCCTGCCCCCTGCCGGTAGGGCCCCTGCGGGGAGAATACCTGTACGCCGGGCAGGAGGGGGAATTGCTGTTTCCCTCCGCGCCCTTCAAATCCGTCACCCGCCGCTTTCCGTTAAGCGCCCGGCACGTAGGCCGGTACGACGCGGGGGTCAGCGCCCTGTGGGCGGGGGATCTGTTCGGCCTCTTCCGCATGAAAATCCGTCCCGCCGCCGCCCCGTCGCCCCTCACCGTGCTGCCCCGTCCCTTCGATATCGAAAAGCCCCGCTTTAATTTGGGGGACGACGGGGCCGCCGCCCTGGGCCGCACCCAGGAGGATTACAGCGCCCCGGAGGATGTGCGCGCCTATCGCCCCGGGGACGCCATGAAGCGCATCCATTGGAAATTATCCTCCCGGAAGCGGGAACTGCTGGTGCGCAGGTTTGAAACCCCCGCGCCGCCGGATACCCTGATTCTGTTGGACTGCGATACCCCCCTGGGAGGCGAAAAGGTCGCCGAGGGCAAGGAATGCCTGCGGGACGCTTTGTGCGAAACGGCGGTGGCGGTGGCCCGGCTGCAAATGGAGGATCAAAGCCCCGTCCGGCTTCCCATATACGGAAGCCGGGCCAACGAATTTTCCTCCGATCACGCCGCCGGGCTGGCCCTGCTCCAGGAAATGCTGGCGGCCCAGCCCTTCGGGGGCGGGGAGGATTTCGCCAGGGTCCTGAACCTGGAGCTTCGCCGCATGCGCCGCACCGGGGCCGCCATCATCATCACCACCCGTCTGGATGCCCAGATCGTGGAAGGGGTGAGCCATATCCGCCGCATGGGGCCCAACGTGCGGCTGTATCTGGTGACCTATCAGCCGGAGGACCCCGCCTATCAGCCCTTTGTGACGCGGCTCCAGCATCATCTGGTGGAGGTGTGCTATGTCACGCCCGCTTAAATGGCATTGGAAGGAAAGCATCACCGTATTCCTGACGGCGCTGCTGCTGGCAGTGGGCATGGCGCTGACCTTTTACCGTGCGCTCCTGCCCCAGCAGGCGGTGTTGCCCGTCTTGCTGCTGTGCGCCTTGTTTACCCTGATTTTCCAGGGCCTGTTTGCCGTGCGGTTCAGGGGAAAGGCCGTTTTCTGCCTGCTTCTTATCATTGCGCCTGTCCTTTGGGTTTTGCTGGGAGGCGGGCCTTTGTACCCCGTAGTCCAGGGGGTGAAGGCCGCCTTCCTTTCCTTCAGCGGCGTCACCGAGGCGGCGGCCCCCTATGCGGGGGAGCTGCGCTGGGCCATCTGCCTTTTGTTTTCTCTGCTCTCCGCCGCCCTGGTGTGGGATCGCACGCTGCCCCTGGCCCTGTTTTCGGCAGGGGCGGTGCTGGCGCTGTCCTTCGCCATCGGGGGACGGGCCAGTTTGCTTTTATACGCCCTGCCCGCCGCGGCGGGGCTGCTGATGCTGCTGGCGGGGGAGGAAGGCAAGCGTCCCCTGGTTTTGCTCATCGCGGGGGTGCTGGCGGGGGGCGCGTTTTTGCTCCTGCCCCCTTCCCCTGCCACCGCCCGGCCTCTGAAGGATACGGCAAACGCCATCAGGCAGTTCGTGGAGGATTACCTTCTCTTTAACGAATACCGTTCCTCCTTCTCCCTGGCCTCGGAGGGCTATCAGCCCCTGGAGGAACGCCTGGGCGGCCCGGCCCAGCCCACGGACCGGCAGGTGATGGCGGTGAAGACCGACCGGGCGCTGCTGCTGCGGGGCCGCACCTACGACGATTATTCGGGGCTCAACTGGTTCGATACCCTGTCCTCCCGCCGGTATCTGTACGCTTCTCCCCAGCATACCGCCCTGCGGGATTCCCTCTTCGATCTGTCCCGGCCCCTGGCGGGGGAAGCGATCCCCGCCCTGACCGTATCTGTCCGCATGCTGGGAGACAGCCCCACCACCCTCTTCGCCCCCTGCCGCACCCTGGCCCTGACCCCGGAAAGCCAGCGGATGGTGCTGTATTACAACATGGCGGCGGAACGCTTCATTACAAGGGACCTTGCGCCCGGCGACAGCTATTCCTTTTCCTATCTCCCCTACGCCCCCGGCCTGCCGGAAACCCGCCGGGCAGTGGAAACGAACGCTTCGGCAGACGACCCCCATTACGATCTGATGGCCCAGCGGTATCTCAGCGTGCCACGGCATATCCAGCAGGAGGTGTATGAGATCGCCAGCCGGGCCACCCAGGGGGCGGAGACACCCTACGATAAAGCCCTGGGCATCCAGCGGTATCTGCAAACGCACTATACCTATGATCTCAACGTGCAGACGCCTCCGGAGGGGGTGGATTTCGCCGCCTGGTTCCTCATCGGGGAAAAGCAGGGCTACTGCACCTACTTTGCCACCGCCATGACGCTGCTGTGCCGCATATCCGGCATTCCCGCCCGGTATGTGACGGGCTATCTGGTGACGCCGGAGGCGGGCGGGGAAACGGTGGTGACGGGCCGCAGCGCCCACGCCTGGACGGAAATCTATCTGAACGGCTTTGGCTGGCTGGCTTTCGACCCCACGCCGCGCACCGATTACGGCGATCAGGAGCAGCCGGAGGACGACC
>CAJOPV010000125.1 GCA_905236495.1 uncultured Christensenellaceae bacterium | reverse complement strand
TCTTCCAACCCCTCTCCAAAGTATTTTGAAGATTATACCGTACATTTATCTGATCTGTCAACATAATATTCGGAAAATTTTCTACATTTTGAGACATGTAAGCATATTTTTATGCTATATATGGAAAATCGCCCCATCCGGCATCGATTTTGCCCGGACGGGGCTTCCTTTCCTGTTCCAGTTTTTTCTTGTTGGGCACGATGCGGGAAACGGGCAGCACATCCCAGGTTTTCCGGCTCTTGGCGTTCAGCGCCTTCCGCTGCCGTTTGCTCATCTTGCCCCGGGGAACGAATTTGTTCATGGGCATCCCCTCCTTTTCATTCTTTATTCGCCATCTTCGCTCCATTATCCTGCCGGGAAAAGAAATCCCCGCGCCGTAAAACGCGGGGAGAATGGGCTCATTTCCTTTGAAGCAAGCGATTTTTTTCTTTTTCCGCCTCCTGCACCACCACTTCATCCGTAAATCCCCATTCCTGACGCAAATTTTCCAGGATACGGTCGTAGGTCTGGGCCGCTTTCCCGTAATCCCCCATGATCTCATGGATGATGGCGATGCCCTCCAGGGCGTCGATCAAGCGGGGCTTTCGAGCCTCCTCGCTGGCATAGGATTTTTCATACAGCCGGATGGCCTCCTCGTATTCGCATTTCTTCGCGTGATACTGAGCCGCCTCAAAAAGAAAGCCGCTGTCCGTCCCATATTTCCGGGCCGCTTCCTCCATGATGGCGTCGGCTTTCGGCTCGTCATATTCCGCCAGGGCAATATGGGCCTGATACACCTCCGCCATAAAGGGCGGCTTGCGACCGGGCAGGGCCTGGAACGCCTTTAAGTACGTTTTGGCTTCCTCCGTCCGATGATCCGCGATCAGGTTATCCAGCAGATAGTAATAGGGCCCCGGCGTCGGCTTTCCGTGATCGTTTTTGATGAGCTCCTTATAAAGCTCGATCACCTTTCCGTGATTGCTCACGTTCCAGTCCCAGGCGGCGGCCCCTTCCGCCATCGTCAGCAGCCATTGGCAATCCTTCTTCCCCGGCTCCATCCCCAGGGCTTCTCGGGCGTAGCGGCTCACCCGGCGGGCATCCGCCTCCATGCGGTGATGGTACAGATGGGCAAGCAGGCTGAGCACAGGCTGTTTTCCCTTGGCTGAAAGGAGCTGCTGGCGCAGAAATTCCTCATAATCGGCAAAGATATCCGGGGCCAGCTCCTCTTCCACATCCATCCGGCTTTCGATGCGGCGCATCTTCTGTTCCTGCGTCAGATCGAATAATTCGTCTATGCTGACGCCGAAGGCCTCGGAAAGCAGAGGCAAAAGCGAAATATCCGGCATGGAGGCCGCGTTTTCCCATTTGGAGACGGATTGGGCGCTAACACCCAGCCTTTCCGCCAGCTGCTCCTGGGTCAGCCCCGCCTTATACCGAAGCTGCTTGATTTTCTGTCCGATTTCCATGATCGTATCCCCCCAATTCCCTATCGCCCCGGGCTTTGTTACAGCCGCATTGTACCATGCCCTCCGCGCCCGATCCATCGATCAATTGGAGATATCGCTCAACCGCTGGTTAAATAGAAAATCCCCTGGCTTGTCGGCACAGGGGATGGAAAACCAAGCGATAATCAGCGCTTGCTGAACTGGGGCGCCCGGCGGGCGGCCTTGAGACCGTACTTCTTGCGCTCCTTCATGCGAGGATCGCGGGTGAGGAACCCGGCCTTTTTCAGCTCGGCCCGCAGCTCGGGATTGGCCTTGCACAGGGCACGGCTGATGCCGTGGCGGATCGCGCCCGCCTGGCCCGTCAGGCCGCCGCCCCGTACGTTCACCAGCACGTCGAAGCTGCCGCCTACGTTCACCAGGTTCATGGGCTGACGCACGGTCATTTTCAGGGTCTCCAGCCCGAAATAATCATCGATATCCCGCTTGTTCACCAGGATCTTGCCTTCCCCGGGCACCAGACGCACACGGGCGACCGCGCTCTTGCGGCGGCCTACGGCATTAAAATCATTCGCCATGATGTTTGCTCCTTCCGCTCAGGTTACTTGATGAGTTCCAGCACTTCGGGCTTCTGCGCGGCCTGCTCATGCTCGGGGCCGGCATAAACGCGCAGCTTGCTCGCCATCTGACGGCCCAGGGGCCCCTTGGGCAGCATGCCCACGATGGCGTGACGCACCGCGAATTCGGGCTTCTCAGCAACCAGCTTGCGGTATTTGGTTTCCTTCAGGCCGCCGGCATAGCCGGAATGATGATAGTAAATCTTCTGATCCAGCTTTTTGCCGGTCAGAACGATTTTGGAAGCGTTAATAACGATCACGTGATCGCCAGTATCCACATGGGGGGTATAGATGGGCTTGTGCTTGCCGCGCAGGATATTGGCTACCTGGCTGGCGAGACGCCCAAGCACCATGCCG
>CAJOPV010000124.1 GCA_905236495.1 uncultured Christensenellaceae bacterium | reverse complement strand
TCGGCGGCGGCGCTGGCCTTGGCATCCTCCAGTTCCTTGGCGGCGGTTTCGGCGGCGGCAGCGGCCTCAGCCTTCACGTTTTCCAGCTCGGCGGCGGCGCTGGCTTTGGCATCCTCCAGGGCCTTGGCGGCATCGTCGGCAGCGGTGGCGGCGTCGGCTTGCAGCTTGGTTACCTGATCGGACGCGGTGGTGTTGGCGGCGTCCAGCTTGGCCTGCAGGTCGTTCTTGTTGCTGATGGTGATTCCCAGGGCCACAGCGGCGGCGACGACCAGGACGCAAAGAACGGCAATGACTTTCTTCATGGGGCGGGTTCCTCCTTGTAATATTGGTTTTGGCGGGTTGTCCCTCCGCGTACGGCCCGGCGGCCCCGCCTGCGCCGCCTGCCCGTCTTTGATCCGTTTCGGGGCTGGGTACGCAAATTTTTTACGTTTATATTATAATCTTCTCTGTATAAAAAAACCTTGAAAAAACAGACGCGAAACATAGAAAAACGGTCATGCTGGAAAGGATAGGCCGGGAAGCGCGCATTTTTCCGCTTGACAAGGGGCGGAGGAACGGATAAGATAGGAGCACGATGCGAGGAAGGGGAGAGTACCCTGCTCAGCCCGCAGAAAGAGAGCCGCGGCAGGTGAAAGGCGGCGGCGGCGCGGCAGGGGAACATGGCCCCGGAGCATGCGGGGGCAAGCGCGTTCAGCCTCCGCCGGGCGGCGCCGATATCCGCCGGAACGAAGGCGCGCATTTTTGCGCGTGAACCAGGGTGGTACCGCGTACGTAAGACGCCCCTGCATCCATTTTCGATGCGGGGGCGCTGCTTTGCCCGCGGGCCCTAAAAAGGAGGGGAAGCCCCATGGAAGAAAAGAAAACCTATTACATCACCACCCCCATCTATTATCCCAGCGGCAATATGCATATCGGTCACACCTATACCACCGTGGCTGCCGATACCATGACCCGCTTCAAAAAGATGCAGGGCTATGACACCTATTTCCTCACCGGCCTGGACGAGCACGGGCAGAAAATCGAAAAGAAGGCCCAGGAGGCCGGGGTGACGCCTCAGCAGTATGTGGATAAGATCGCCGAGGAAACCAAGGCGCTGTGGAAGCTGATGGGCATCGAGAACGACGATTTTATCCGCACCACGGAAGAACGCCACATGAAGATCGTGCAGAAGATCTTCCGCCAGTTTTACGACCAGGGCGATATCTACAAGAGCGAATACGAGGGCATGTACTGCACGCCCTGCGAATCCTTCTGGACCCCCACCCAGCTGGTGGAGAAGGACGGGCAAAAGGTGTGCCCGGACTGCGGCCGCCCCTGCCAGCCCATGAAAGAGGAAAGCTATTTTTTCCGCATGAGCAAGTATCAGGATTGGCTGATCGACTATATCGAGACCCATCCCGATTTCATCCAGCCCGCCAAGCGCGCCAATGAAATGATCAATAATTTCCTCAAGCCCGGGCTGCAGGATCTGTGCGTCAGCCGCACCAGCTTTTCCTGGGGCGTGCCGGTGGATTTTGACGATAAGCACGTGGTCTATGTTTGGATCGACGCTTTGAGCAACTATATCTCCGCCCTGGGCTACGGCACCGATCACGATGAGCTGTTTCGGAAATACTGGCCTGCGGACGTGCATCTGGTAGGCAAGGAGATCGTCCGCTTCCACACCATTTACTGGCCCATCATGCTCCACGCCCTGGGGCTGCCCCTGCCCAAGCAGGTGTTCGCCCACGGCTGGCTCTTATTCGGTATGGATAAGATGAGCAAATCCAAGGGCAACGTGGTCTATCCCCAGCCTATCGTAGAGCGCTACGGCGTGGATGCCCTGCGCTACTACCTCATGCGGGAGATGCCCTTCGGCGCCGACGGCAACTATACCAACGAATCCTTCCTGACCCGCATGAACGCGGATCTGGCTAACGACCTGGGTAACCTGGTCTCCCGTACCGTTGCCATGCTGGAAAAGTACTTTGACGGCGTGATCCCCGCCTGGACCAACGTCACCGACGAGACCGTGGACGCCCCGCTGTGGGAGCACTGCGCCAAGCTGCCCAAGCTGGTGGAGGAGCAGATGGATAAGCTCCAGTTTTCCCAGGCGCTTTCGGAAATCTGGAAGGTCATCGGCGAATGCAATAAGTATATTGACGTCACCCAGCCCTGGGTGCTGGGGAAGGACCCGGATAAGAAAAACCGCCTATCGACGGTGCTGCTGATGCTGGCGGAGTGCGTGCGGTTCGTAGCGGTGCTGATCCGGCCTTTCATGCCCTCCACCCCGGATAAGATCTTCGCGCAGCTGGGTATTTCCGATCCCCTCCTCAGATCCTGGGATTCCCTCAGCTGCTTCGGTACCCTGCCGGCGGGCTTAAAGGTGAAGAAGGGCGACGCCCTCTTCCCCCGCATCGATGTGCAAAAAGAGCTGGAGGTTCTTAGCGGCAAGGCGGAAAAGAAGGAAGAAAAGGACGCAGCCAAGCAGGAAAAGAAGGAGCAGAAGGCCGAAAAGAAACAGGAAAAAAAGCCGATCCCCGAGGGCTGCATCGGCTTTGAGGATTTTGAAAAGATCCAACTGCGGGTGGCCCGGGTCTTGGACTGTGAACGGGTGGAAAAGAGCGAAAAGCTGCTGAAATTCCGCCTGTCGCTGGGCAGCGAGGAGCGCACTGTGCTCTCCGGCATCGCCAAGTTCCATACCCCGGAGGAGCTCATCGGCAAGAAGCTGATCCTGCTTGCCAACCTGGCCCCCCGGAAGATCATGGGCATCGAAAGCCAGGGCATGCTGCTTTCCGCCGTCAGGCAAAACGAGGACGGCACCGAAACCCTGCGCCTCCTCACCGCCGATCCTATCATGCCCGACGGCGCCGAGATCGGGTGAGAAACGGCAGACGGGGACGATAAGCGGGGGGAGGGACGCGCTTTGGAGACCAAAGAGCGGTTCAGACCATCCATCAACCCCGGGATAGCGCGAAAGAGCCCTTTAGGTTTTCATCCGCAGGCCCGGGTCTCCCGGCCCGAGGAGCAGCCAGTGCTTCCGATATCCATTTGCAATGAGCGTTTCCGGGCAAGCATGCCCGGAAACGCCATTTTACATGAAACGGATGCTCTGCGCTTCCCCTCCGGGGGGCCGAAGGGCCGGATGAGACGCCGCACAGGCACTTTGATCGAAGCTTTTACGAAGAACCGGGTTCTATGCGTCGGATTTGCTCCGGCGTTTTTTGATTGCGTTTCCGATGTCACAAAACAGGCTGTGTATGCCAGCCCAATAAATGCCTCCGCCGCAGAGGAGGCCCAGGGCGGCATAGAGCCGGGCCCGGTGCTCTCCCGACGCCGCCAGGGCGATCACGCACAGCCCAGAGGCCAGCACGCCCCACAGCGCATCCATGAACGCGCCCAGCCAGACAGGCGCCCGGCGGCGGAGCAGCCCCATTCCATCGTACAGCCCTCCCGCCAGGAGCCCCGCGCACAGCAGCATGAGGAATCCCCGGCCCTGGGCCGCCGTTTCCCGAAAGATCATTGCCCCCGGCGGCGGAACAGCCCCCGCCTGCCGCTCCGCTGGGAATACACGATGCTGTCGATCTTCCCCTCCACCGCCATCTGGCCTTCCTCCAGCGTCAGCTTGGTGACGTGGAGGCCTTCGCCCCCGATGGCGATTTCGCCGCCCTCCGTCATCAGCACCACCTGGCCTTCGTCGAAGGCCAGTACCTCGCTGACCCCGGTGAGGGCGGCCCGCTGGCGGTTATCCAGCGTGAGGGAATGGTTTTTCCTGACCGGGTTGGCCCGGGCGGCAGCTCCTTTTTCCATGGGCTCACCTCCGAAAACATCCTATGCGGGAAAAACTGGAATATGCGGCGACTTTAAGCGCTTAAACGATTGAAAACCGGGCCGGATTGTGCTATACTACGGGGTGAAAAAACGCTGAACGGCGGTTTTTGAAGAAAAAAACGTATGTTTCGGCGGCTTTCGCTTGTGTTTTTCCCTGAATCTGCTATCCTGTGGATGCAGTTCACGATGGAAGGGGGATGCTGCCATGCAGCAGAAAAAGAAGAAGAATTCCAAAGCGCTCGTTTATGCCCTGCTGGCGATGGGCGCGGTGGTGGTGCTCTATTCCCTGATTTTTAAGCTCTACCGCTGGCAGCATTACCTGATCTGCCTGGGGGTGGCGCTGCTGGTGGGCCGGGTGGTGTATATCATGGCCCAGGGCCTGGATACCAGCAAGGACGCCCCCGCCCAGCAGCAAATACCCAAGACGGGGGACGCGGCTGCCGATTCCCTGGTGGAAAAGGGCCAGGAGATGCTCAGCCAGATCCGCCAGGAAAACGCCCTGATCCCGGACGCGGAATTGACGGCCCAGATGGATCAGCTGGACGACGTTGCCAACCGCATCTTCCACACCGTGGCGGAGCAGCCCGGCAAGGCGCCCCAGATTCGCCGGTTCATGGATTACTATTTGCCCACCACCCTGAAAATGCTGCAGGGCTACCGCAAAATGGATGAGCGCCAGGTATCCGGGCAGGAGGCCCAGGAGACCCGCGCCCAGATCCGCCGGGCCATGGATGTGGTGCTCAAGGCGTTCGATAAGCAGTTGAACGCCCTGTATCACGATGATATGCTGGATCTGTCCACCGATATTGATGTCATGGAAACCATGCTGCGCCAGGACGGCCTGGTGGATTCCGGCATCAAGGGCGAGCAGGCCGGTCAATAACCCCTACCATCGAAGAATTGAAAGGAGATCGATCCCCCATGTCTGAAACCAACGCCGCCCAAGCTCCCGTGGAACAGGAAGCTGTTCACGCCGCCCCCATCCTCACCCTGAACCCCGAACTGGGGGATAAGAAGATCCTGGAGCAGGCTGTGGAAATGCTGGAAAACCTGAAGACCCCTCAGGCCCCCGACGCCAAGGAAGCCGTGGAAGCCTCCGAAAAGCTGGAAGACAGCCTTACCGACGCGGAAAAGGTGCAGGTGGCGGCCTTCGCCAAAACCATTGACCTGACCAACCCGGACCACGTGATGCTCTACGGCGCGGAAGCCCAGAAGAAGGTCTCCTCCTTCGCCGACAGCGTGCTGGCCTCCGTCAAGACCGACGATACCGGCGACGTGGGCGACATGCTGGCGAACCTCATCGCCAACCTCAAGGATTTCAACACCGCCGGGGATAAGCCCAAGGGCATCCGGGGCTGGTTCTTCAGCGCGAAGAAGCAGATGGCTTCCATCCAGGCCAAGTACGATACCGTATCCGTCAACGTGGAAAAGATCGCTTCCGACCTGGAAGGCCATCAGGTGCAATTGCTCAAGGACGTCGCCATGTTCAACCGGCTCTACGATATGAACCTGGAATACTTCCATGAGCTGACCCTCTACATCGTTGCCGGCGAACAGCGCCTGCAGGAAGTGCGGGATACCGATCTCAAAGCCCTGCAGGATGCGGCTGCCGCCTCCGGCGACGCCATGGACGCCCAGAAGGCCAACGACCTGGCTGCCCAATGCGACCGCTTTGAAAAGAAGCTGTACGATCTGAAGCTGACCCGTCAGATCTCCATGCAGATGGCCCCCCAGATCCGCCTGCTGCAAAACAACAATTCCCTGCTGGTGGAGCGTATCCAGTCCACGCTGGTGAACACCCTGCCCCTGTGGAAGAATCAGATGGTGCTGGCCCTGGGCCTGCATCACAGCCAGCAGGCCATGAAGGCCCAGCAGGCCGTTACCAACATGACCAACGAGCTGCTCAAGAAGAACGCCGAAACCCTGCACATGGGCACCATCGAAACCGCCAAGGAATCCGAGCGGGGCATCATCGATATCGAAACCCTGGTTGCCACCAACCAGAGCCTCATCGATACCATCAACGAGGTATCCCGCATCCAGCAGGAGGGCCGCGAGAAGCGGGCCGCCGCCGAAAAGACCCTGGCGGACATGGAAAAGAACCTGAAGGAAAAGCTGCTCACCATGTAATGGGGGGAGATTCCCCTTTCCGGGGCTTCTCCCTGATCCGGGGGAAGCCCCCTATTTTATACCAAACTGCCGCAAGGAGGCTGCCATGAAGCTGCGTACTGGAACTGCCGTTATCCTGCTGATCGTGCTGGTGGTGTTTGCTGTGGGCTTAGGCGCCTATCGGGGCTGGAGCCAGGAAAGGACCCGGGTGGAGGAAACCTATGCGGGGCTGGAAAATATGCTGCACACCCGGGTGGAGGCGGCCTATAACCTGCTGGCGGTAGCCGGGCGGCATTTGGATCAGGCCGACGAAGAGGTGAAGGCTGCCGCCCGCCGGGTGGAGGCGGACCGGGATATCCTGGAGGGCGCCGCGGCGCTGCGCCGGAAGGCCGCCGCCAACGAGGCCCTGACGGAGGACACAAAGCAGCTGCTTTCCGGTTTGTCTGGCATGGCGTCGGTGAAAGCCTACGGAAACGATCAATGGTATGTGGATTCCTACCTGCCCCAGATGATGGAGCAGAGCGAGGAAAAAACCGCCCGGGCGAATTATAATACCGCCGCGGCGGAATTCAACAAGAAGCTGAACAGCACCTTTTCCGGCATGATCGCCCGGGTGCTGGGCATCCGTCCGGCGGAAGTATTCGCCGATTAAGGGGAAGGAGGAAGCATCATGCGTAAAATCGTATCTGCGTTGGCGGTCCTGATGCTGTGCCTGGCGCTGCTGCCCCAGGCCCGGGCTGAGGATTATCCTCCCTTCCAGGGCATCGCGGCGGATGTGGCGGGGGTGCTGAGCGAGGAGACCATCGCCGATCTGAAAACCCTGTCCCAGCGGCTGGAGGAGGAAACGGGCGGGCACGTGTATGTGCTCACCCGGCACTTCCTGGGGGGCGTATCCGCCCAAAGCTACGCCGATAAGGTGTTCCAGGTGTGGGATCTGGGGGAGAATGACACCCTGCTGCTCATGGTGATCGGCGAGGAAAGCTACGCCCTGGCCCTGGGCGGTCTTGCCAAGGCCGCCCTGCCCAAGGAGACGCGGGACAGCCTGATGGCGAATCACTTCCGCTCCGCCTTCCAGAGCCGGGAATACGACCAGGCGGCGGGCGGCGCGGCCCGGGCCCTGGCCCAGGCCCTGGCAAAGGCCCAGGGGGACGGGCTGAACGTATCCGGCCTCTTTGGCGCCGAGGAAGCCCAGCAGCCTCAGGCCACCCCCAGGCCCCAGAGCTGGAACGAAATGTGGGAGGGCATGTTTGCCCAGCAGGATTATTCCGAAGAGCCTTGGGATTGGGACACGGAATGGGAAGTGGAAGAGACCCACGTGAACTGGCGGGGCATCCTGATCTGGGCGCTGGTGATCTATTTCCTCTTCTTCCGCAAAAAGCGCCGCAGGAGGTAAAACGCTCATGCGCCTGTGCATGATCTCGCTGGACGCCGTGGCAAAGCCCGACGCGGACAGGCTGCTGCGCCTGCCCGCGCTTTTGGCGCTCAAGGAGGATGGCGTATTCTGCGAGAACGTGAAAACGGTGTATCCCACGCTGACTTATCCCATCCATACCTCCCTTTTGACGGGCTGCCATCCCCGCACCCACGGCATCGGGCATAACCAGCCCTTCCAGCCGGATACCGAGCCCCGCATGCGGGCCTGGTACTGGTCGGCAAAGGATATCAGGGTCAAAACGCTGCATAGGGCTGCAAAGGAAAAGGGGATGGACGCGGCCTCCATCCTCTGGCCCGTATCGGGGAAAAATCGCTGTATCCGCCGGAACTTCCCGGAGGTGCTGCCCCTGCCCGGGGAAAGCCCGGTGCTGAAAATGCTGCGCTACGCTTCGCCCCTGTGGATATTGCGGATGGAGCTTCAATACGGGAAGCAGCGCAAATCCATCCGCCAGCCGGATCTGGACGATTACGCGGCGCTCCTGTGCGAAAAGCTGTACGCTTCCCGCCGGCCCCCTCAGGTGCTCACCGTGCACCTGGTGGATTGCGACGCCATGCGCCACCAATACGGAACCGACAGCCCGGAAGCCCATGCCGCCATGGAACGGCTGGACGCCCGGGTGAACCGGATCGTGGAAGCGGTGCGGGAAGCGGGATTGGAGCAGGAAACGCTGTTTTGCGTCGTCAGCGATCACGGGCAGCAGGACGCGCCCAATGGCATCCTGCTGGATCGACTGCTTCGGGAGGCATGCGGAGCCCGGGCGCAAAGCCTGGGCATGGGGGCGTATATTTACGCTGATGATCTCACCGCCGCCTGGCTGGCCCTGGAAAAGAACAGAGAGGCCTGGGGCATCGGGCGCGTCATGGGGGCGGAAGAGATTCATGCCCTGGGCGGGCCGGAGGACGTGCTCCTGGCTGTGGATGCCGCCCCGGGCCATTGCTTTATTGATGAACCCGGAGAGACCCGCGGCGAGCATGGCTTCAACCTGGATTGTCCCCAGGCCCGGACGCTGCTGTGGCTCAAGGGCCCGGGCATCCGAAAAGGAGCCCGGCTGGAGGAGGCCGATCTCATCGATATCGCCCCCACCCTGGCCCGGGCCCTGGGCCTTGCCCTGCCCGACGCGGAGGGTCAGGCTTTGAAGGACGTATTTATTTGAGGCAGCACGGGAAGAGCATTCGGTTTCCCCTTCCCATTTCCCGGCTTTCTTGGGGAGGGCCCGAAAGGGGATCCTTTCCCCTCCGAAAGAATCTCCCTCCCGTCGCATCTTCCTTGAAAGGAGGTTCCCCATGGCAGGCAAAGCGATCGTGACTTATTTTCATCATTCCGGCTTTACGGTGGCGGTGGAAAAGACGCTGCTGGTGTTCGATTACTGGCGGGGGGAAAACGGGGAACTGACGGAGCAGGCCCAGCTGCACCCCCGGGATTTTGAGGGCTGGGATCAGATCCTGGTATTCGTCTCCCACGACCATGAGGATCATTTCGACGAGGTGATCTATACCTGGGATTACGAGCATCTGCCCATCACCTACATCGTGGCGGACGACCTGCCCATCGGCAAGCGGGGCAAGCGCATGAAGCCGGGGGATGAAATGACGGTGGGGGATACCCGGATCAGGGCTTTTGATTCCACCGATAAGGGCGTCAGCTTTTACGTGACGGTGGGCGATATGCACATCTTCCACGCAGGGGATCTGAACCTGTGGCACTGGCGGGAGGAAAGCACCCTGCGGGAGATCGCCCAGGCGGAAAAGGATTACTACGCCGCCGTGGCCCCCATCGAGGGGCTGCCCATCGATATCTGCATGTTCCCGGTGGATCCCCGCATGGGCGGCATGTACGACGCTGGGGCCAATCATTTCGTCATGGCGGTGAAGCCCCGTCTGTTCATTCCCATGCATTGGCAGAACCGCCCGGAGGTAGCCGAAAGCTACGCCCGGAAAGGCCGCACCAAATACACCGAGGTGCTGCCCCTGACGGAGCCCCGGCAGCAGGCGGAATTGACCTTTGATGAATTTGAGCTGCGCATCCGGGTGGTGAGCGCCCTGCCCCGGGCGGAGGAGGAAGCCCCCGCCGAAGCGCCTCGGGATGTGAACCTGGATGCCCTGAACACCGCCGATCCCTTCGCCGATACGGACCTGCCGGTACAGCTGCAATAACCGAAACGCCGCGTCAGGGGACATCAGACGAAGAAAAAACAAATTGACAAAACGCTGCCCGAAGTGCGGGTCCCCCCCGGCAATCTATTCATGCCTTTACCACCGGCGGTAAGGGCATTTTTGGCTTTCGTAGGCGGCCCGCAGCTCCACCAGGCAGCCGCAGCCCATACAGGTGCCGCCGTTCAATTGATCGCAGGCGGCGCAGAGGCGCAGCCTGGCTTCGTACCGTTCATCCGGCGCCTTGTCCCTCGCCGGGATGCGGCGGAGCAGGGAGGCCACATATTTCTGGTAATCCTCCGGGCTCCCATCCCGCAAAAGGCACCTGCGGCATTTGGTTTCCGCCATGTCAGGAAAGGATGAAGTGGGTCAGGGAAACGGGGGGCAGCTTGGCGGTGAGGACGCCGTTCTTCACGCTGAAATCGAAGAAATCCGCATCTTTCACGGTATCGGGCGCGTCAAAGGTATTGTGGGCGTTCATATCGCCGGTAAGGATGCGGGCGGACGCGCCGGAAACAGCCTGGTCCTGCAGGCTGATCTCCACCTCCCGGCTTTCGTCCGGGCCGGGGTTCACCAGCGTCACGTGGATGGCGCCGTCCGGGGCCAGGGAGACGGATTCCTGCAGCGCGGGCAGATCGCCCTGCGTTTCCTCGGTCAGAAGGGCGCTGCTGAGCAGCTCGTTTTCCTGATGATCCCGGAACAGCTTGAAGGCGTAGTAGGTGGGGGTCAGCAGCATCCGGGGGCCCTCGGTGAGGATCACGGACTGGAGCACGTTCACCAGCTGGGCGATATTCGCCATGTGCACCCGGTCGCAGTGCTTATTGAAGATATTCAGGTTCAGGGCCGCTACCATGGCGTCCCGCATGGAATTCTGCTGGTAGAGGAAGCCGGGGTTGGTGCCCTCCTCCACGTCATACCAGGTGCCCCATTCGTCCACGATCAGGCCCACCCGCTTTTCCGGGTCGTACCGATCCATGATGGCGCTGTGGCGGGTGATCAGCTCATCCATCCGCAGTGTCTTTTGCAGCGTTTCCACATAGTCCGCCCGGGTGAAGCCCAAGGCGCTGCCCTTATGCTGCCAATCGTGGGGCACGGTGTAATAGTGGAGGGAGAGGCCGTCCATATACCGCCCGGCGATCCGCATGAGGGTGTCCGTCCATTCGTAGTTGGTGCCGTCGGAGCCGCAGGCGATCTTATAGATCCTTTCCCCGGGGCGGTAATTGCGCACGTAGGTCTGGTACCGGCGGTACTCGTTGGCGTAGTATTCCGGCGTCATGTTGCCGCCGCAGCCCCAGTTTTCATTGCCCACGCCGAAGAAGGGCACCTGCCAGCCCGCTTCGTGCCCGTTGGCCCGGCGCTCCTCCGCCATGGGGGAGATGCCGTCGAAGGTCATGTATTCCACCCATTCGCCCATTTCCCGCACCGTGCCGCTGCCTACGTTGCCGTTGACGTAGGGCTGGCAGCCCAATTGCCGGCACAGCTCCATGAATTCATGGGTGCCGAAGCTGTTGTCTTCGGTGACGCCGCCCCAATGGGTGTTCACCATCTTCTTGCGCTTTTCCTTGGGGCCGATGCCGTCCTTCCAATGGTATTCGTCGGCAAAGCAGCCGCCGGGCCAGCGCAGCACCGGGATGCGGATATCCCGAAGGGCCTGCACCACGTCCTTGCGTATGCCGTTGACGTTTGGGATATCGCTGTTTTCGCCTACGTACACGCCGCCGTAAATGCAGCGGCCCAGATGCTCGGAGAAATGGCCCTGCAGCTCTTTGCGGATGCGGCCTCGTTTGACCTGGGGCTGGATCATCAGCTTGTTCATTTTCTCTTCTCCTTTTTCTGTGCGGATAGCGTACCGTTTCCCTGATTATACCAGATACCCTTCCCTTAGGCAATATGAAAGGGCAAACAAAAAAAGCCCGGCTTACTGCCGGGCGCTGAGGATGGAGCGGATGAAATCCCGGCTCCGTTCCTGCTGGGGGTTTTCAAAGAAATCGCGGGAGGGGCCGGATTCGATCACGGTGCCGTCCGCCATGAACAAAACCTTGTTGGATACGTTCCGGGCAAAATCCATCTCGTGGGTCACCACCAGCATCGTCATGCCGTCCCGGGCCAAGTCCCGCATGACGGAGAGCACCTCGCCGATCAGCTCCGGGTCCAGGGCGGAGGTGGGCTCGTCAAAATAAATGATTTCGGGGCTGGAGGCCAGGGCCCGGGCGATGGCGACCCGTTGCTGCTGCCCGCCGGAAAGCTGGGAAGGGAAGCTGGTAAGCCGATCCGCCATGCCCACCCTTTCCAGGGCGGCTATGGCGATATCCAGGGCCTGCTGCTTTTTCATTTTCGCGCCCACGGTGAGGCCCAAGGTCACGTTCTGCAATACCGTTTTATTCAGGAACAGGTTGTAATTCTGGAATACGAAGGCCGTTTTTTTGCGCACCTGGGCGATTTCGGCCTTGGTGGCGGCGTGCAGGTCGCAAGCCCTGCCGTCGAATACGATCTGCCCGCTGTCGGCCTTCTCCAGGAAATTCAGGCACCGCAGGAAGGTGGTTTTTCCGCTGCCGCTGGGGCCCAGGATCGCCACCACGTCGCCCTTTTCCACTTCCAGGCTGATGCCCCGCAGCACGGGCAGCCCGTCGAAGCACTTGCGCACATTTTGGATATCCAGCATCATGCCTTGATCCCTCCGTTTCGGGAAAGCCGCTTTTCGCATACCCTTTGCAGCCAGGTGAGCAGCGTGCAGAAGAGCAGATAGATCAAAGCCACCTCGCAGTACAGCCCCAGGGATTCATACACCCGTCCGTTGATGACCTGGGCCTGGCGGAACATCTCCATCACCGTGATGGAGGCCGCCATGGAGGTTTCCTTCAGCATGGAGATCATGGAATTGCTCAGGGCCGGGAAGGCCGTGCGGAAGGCCTGGGGCAGCACCACGTGGGCCATGATCTGCACATAATTCATCCCCACGCAGTATCCCGCCTCCATCTGGCCCCGGGGCACGCTTTCCAGGGCGCCCCGCATGGTTTCCGCCATGTAGGCCCCCTCGTTGAACCCGAACACCAGCACCGCAGCCGGGAAAGCCTCCAGCTTGATCCCCACGCTGGGCAATCCGAAAAACACGATATACAGCTGCACCAGCAGGGGCGTTCCCCGGATGATCCAGATATAAAAGCGGCATAGCTGGCGAAGCCCCTTCACGTCGGCATACTGGATCAGCGCCACGATCACGGCGATGAAAAGCGCCAGGGAAAAGGAAAGCACCGTCAGCGGCACCGTCACCCGAATGCCGTAGCCCAGCAGTTTGGGAAAGGAATCCACCAGGATGTTCCAAAGCCTCTCGTTCATGTATGTCTCCGGCTGATGAAGAATAGATCAAAACCACAGAGGCAAAGGGCGCCTCTGTGGCTGAATATAGGGCATAACGCGCCCGTCTGTCAAGGATTATTTATTTCGCCACGGTCAGATCGGCGTTGAAATACTTCTGGGACAGGGCCGCCAGGGTGCCGTCCGCCCGGGCGGCGGCGAGGATGCGGTTCACCTCCGCCAGCAGGGAAGCGGCATCCTCCGTCTTGGCGACGGGATAGCATACCGGGTCCCCGGGAATGGTGAGGACGATCTTGATGGGAGCGTCGGGATGCTCGCCCAGATAATCCTCCACCGAGCCCTTGGCGTTGATGGTGGCGTCCACCCGGCCCTGCTCCACCAGCGCCATGGTTTCGCCCAGGGTATCCACGTAGGTGACGGCGGCCCCTGCGGCCTCCGCCCGCTGGGCGTAGGTGGAATTGGGGGAGTTGGAGGCGGTGCGGCCCTTCAGATCCTCGATGGTGCGGATGTCGTCGTTATCCTTGTTCACCACCAGCACGATCTCGGTATAAACGTAAGGATCGGAGAAGGCGTATTTTTCCGCCCGGTCCGCCGTATAGTCCACGCCGTTGCAGGCCATATCGAACCGGCCCGTATCCACCCCGGGCAATATGGAATCCCAGGGCACCTCCTGGGCATCCAGCGTCACGCCCAGTTCCTTGGCGATGAGCTGGGCGATCTCGATATCAAAGCCGGTGAGCGCGCCGTTTTCATCGTGATAGGTCCAGGGGCTCCAGTTTCCCTCGGTGGCGATGACGAGGGATCCCCGATCCTTGATGCGCTGCAGCAGGTCCGCGCTTTGGGCGGGGGCCTCCGTGGCGGCGGGGGCTTCGGTAGCGGCGGGCTGGGCCGGGGTTTCGCCCTTGGGGATTAAAAGATACACGACCACGGCCACCGCGATCAGCGCCGCAATAATGAGGGGCAGCTTTTTCTTCATGCGATTTCCTCCTTACGGAAATGAAATGCGGAAAGAAACATCCTCCCGGACGCCCCTTCCGCGGATGCAGGTATCTTATCACAGCGAAACCTGCTTCGTCAATGGGCAAATATGAAGAAAAAAAACGGGAGCGCGTTTTCGCTCCCGATGCAAAAGTGATTTACCAGGTTTTGTTCATGGCGACGGATACGCAGTGCTGGTGCGCCTCATCCACCCGGTTGGTGCCGTGGGTGCGGCTGTTGTAGAAGTGGATGCAGAAGTGCCCGTCGAAATTGTTGTTGGTGATGGTGCAGGTGCCGTGGGGCATGCCGTTCATGGAGGCGGCATACACGTGCCCGCTGTACAGCACCAGGATGGGCCGCCGGTTCCAGCTCCACTCCCCGCCGTAGATGGATTTGAGGGTGGCGGTATCGGAGGCGGTGAGGGGCTCGGTATCCAGGTGGTTGCTGCCGAAGCGGCGCTGGCAGCGGAAGGTCTTGCCGGTGTAGATATCCTTGACGGTGTAAACGCAGCTGCCGTTAAAGACGTTGCTGCCGCCGTTGAACCAGTCCAGCCGTTCGGTGACGTAGCTGTAATTGGAGGCATTCTTGCCAAAGAGGGCATTGATGGTGGCGTTCCCCGCCACGCCGTCCTGGTACAGGCCCTTGGCCTTCTGGAAGGCCTTCACGGCCTCCTCGGTGGAGGCGCCGTATTTGCTGTCAATGGGGGCCTTGTAATAGCCCTTGATCTTCAGCGCCTGCTGCAGAGCCAGCACGTTCTTGCCGCTGTCGCCCTTTTTGGAGGTGGCGGGCACCGTGATCTCGGATACCTTGGTGATGCCGTTCATCTTGGGGTCGTTGGAAACGGTGGTGGTGAGCACCCTGCCGAACAGCTTCATCAGCGTGGCGTAATCCGCCTTGCCGGTCTGGGAAATGCCCATGGCCTTCTGATAGGCCTTCACGGCGGCTTCGGTGACCTGCCCGAATTTGCCATCCACCGTATCCTTATAATACCCTTTGATCTTCAGGGCCTGCTGCAGTTTCTCCACGCTCTTGCCGGAGGAGCCCTTCTGGGTGTAATCCGGCGGATCGCCCAATTGGGAGATGGTGGTGGCGGAGGCAAAGGAGCTGCTGCTCTGGGTGGTGCCCAGGGCGCTCTTGGCGCTGGCGGAAAGGGTGACGAATTTCTGCATGATGTAGCCGTTCTTCCCGTCGCAGGCGACCTTGTAGAAATTCCCGCTGACCCCTGTCACCGTCACCTTCGTACCCTTGTTCAATTGGGTGTGGTAGGCGCAGTCGGTATTGGGCTGAAGGCGGAAAAAGACTTTATCCTCATTGACGGTGCCCGTATAGGATGCCGCCAGGGCAGCCGGGGCCGCGCCTGCGCACAGCGCCGCGATCAGCAGCAGCGCCGCAGCCTTTCGCAAAAACCTTCGCATACGTTTCACCTGCACTTTCAGCTATGATTGCAGGATGATTATATTACAAAATTATTAAAAAATCAATACGTTATTTTCATATTTTACAATTATTTTTGTCATAATTTTGATTTTTTTCTTAAAATCGTTGGCTTTTTTCACGGTTCCTGGAGGATTTTTTTCTTCGGGGCGGAACTTTTTCCTCCGTGACGCGCTTTTAGCGGGAAGCGCGGAGGAAAGGAGGCGGCGGGGCGTGCGGCTGTATGAACGGGTGATCCCCGGCGTGTTCCTTCAGCGGCCCAACCGCTTTATCGCCCGGGTGCGCACGGCGGCGGGGGAGGAAATCTGCCACGTGAAAAACACCGGGCGGTGCAGGGAGCTGCTGCTTCCCGGGGCGGCGGTGACGCTCGCGGTGTCCTCCAACCCGGATCGCAAGACCCGGTGCGATCTGGTAGCGGTGAAAAAGGGCGATCTGTACATCAATATGGACAGCCAGGCCCCCAACCTTGCCGCCCGGGAGGCGCTGCCCCGCCTGTTCCCGGGATTGACGCATGCCAAGCCCGAGGCGGTCTTCGGCGCTTCCCGGCTGGATTTTTATTTGGAGCAGGGAGAGAAAAAGACCTTCCTGGAGGTCAAGGGCGTGACGCTGGAGGAAAACGGCGCCGCCCTCTTTCCCGACGCGCCCACGGAGCGGGGCGTCAAGCACCTCAAGGAACTGGAAGGCTGCCTGCGGGCCGGGTACGGGGCGGCGGTGCTGTTCGTGATCCAGATGCGGGGGGTCACCCGTTTTTCCCCCAACGCCCGCACCCACCCGGCCTTTGCCCAGGCCCTTCGCCGTGCGGCGGAAACGGGGGTGCGGGTCATGGCTTACGATTGTATCGTGACGGATCGGGACATGACGCTGAACGCCCCGGTGCCCCTCTGTCTGGAATAGCCGAAAAGACGGGGGAAAAGCAGCTTTCCGCTTGCGGGATCGTTCCTATATATGTTATACTGTTTTTGACCGTCAGAAAGGAGGAAAGGGCCGATGATGCTGAGCGATTTTTTGAACGTCCATTTCATCACGCTTTTTCTGATCCTGGGCTTTTCCATGAAGCTGGCGATGCGAAAGAGCACCCGGGACGCCGAGATCCGCTACCTGTGGATGACGGTGGGGTGCGTGGTGGTGCTGATGTTTGCCGATTTCCTGGAGGTCGTCATGTCCCAGGACCCGGATAAACGCTTCTGGCGCATCCTGTTTTCCGTCATTGGGTATTCAGTGCGTCCCATGGCGGCGCTGGGCATCGTCTTGGTGGTGGCGGATCGGAAGAAGAAAAAATGGCCCCTGTGGATCCCCGCCATCGTGAATAGCCTGCTCATGTGCACGGCGTTCTTTTCCCCTGTCGCCTTCTGTTTTAACGAGGAATACTCTTTTCGGCGGGGCCCCCTGGGCTACGTGGTGTTCGCGGTGGGTTTCCTCTATATCATCATGGTGCTGTGGTTCACAAACAAGCGCTTCAACGAGGATCATCCCTGGGAAAAAAGGGTGCTGTATCTGTGCGCGCTGTTTGTGGTGCTCGCCACGTTTGCCGATGCGCTGTGGGGCGGCGAACACCTGAACGAGGCCATCATGATCGTCGTGGTTTTCTATTATATGTTCATCCGTTCCCAGGATACCAACCGGGACGCGCTGACGAAGCTGCTGAACCGGCAGTCCTTCTATGAGGACAGCGAGCTGTACCAGCCCCAGGTCAGCGCCGTGGCGTCGCTGGATATGAACGGGCTCAAGCGGCTCAACGATTCCCAGGGCCACGACGCGGGGGACCGGGCCCTCTCCGCCATCGGGGAATGCATGCTGGCCTCCGCGGGCCGCACGGTGATCCCTTACCGCATGGGCGGGGATGAATTTGCCATCCTGTTCCTGAGAGAAAATGAATACGTGGTGCAGGCGGTGCTGCAGCAGATCCAGACGAAGGTGAAGGATGCGGGCCTGGGCCTGTCCGTGGGCTACGCCGTCCGCACCCAGAACGAAACCATCAACGAGCTGCATCAGCTGGCGGACCAGAAAATGTACGTGGAAAAATCGGCCTATTACAGCCTCCCGGGCCGGAATCGGCGGCGCAGGAGCGATTAAACAGCATTTTTGCGGGGGTACGCCGGGGCCGTTTGCCCCAGACCCCGGCCAGGCACATCGTCCCCCGCTCCGCGAACGAGCTAACCGCGGTGAATAAACAGCGAATCGCTGCCGCTTGATACGTTCAAGCGGTATTTTTTTTGCTTTGCCAGCACAGCGTCATCGCCGGGGCGGGGCCCGGGGGCGCGCATGTTTAAGGATCCATCAGGTCAGCCAGCGCTTCCGGCAGGGGAGAGGAAAGGGAAACGGTATCGCCGGTGAAGGGATGAACGAAGGAAAGGGCGCAGGCGTGAAGGGCGAAGCGCCCCGGCAGCCGGGGGTCGCTTTCGCCGTAGAGGTAATCCCCCAGGACGGGGCAGCCCAGGGCGGACAGGTGCACCCTGATCTGGTGGGTGCGGCCCGTTTCCAGCCGCAGCCGGAGCAGGGAAACATTTTCGCCCGTCCGTTCCACCCGGTAATGGGTCACCGCCCGCTGCCCGGCGGGGGAAACGATCCGCTTGACGCCGTTTCCCCTGGCGATGGGCAATTCGATGATCCCCGCCTCCCGGGCCGGCGCGCCGCAGCAGACCGCCAGGTATTCCCGGATGAAGAGATCGGTGTGCAGCAGGCGCTGCAGCCGCTGCTGGGCGTTTGAGTCCTTCGCCGCAGCCATCAGGCCGCTGGTGCCCTTGTCCAGGCGGTTCACCGGGCGAAAGACGAATCCCTCCGGGCAGCCCAGGCGGGCATACACCGCGCTTTCCAGGGAAGGCCCTTCTTGCCGGGGCGAGGAGAGGGTGGGCAGCGGCGCGGGCTTATCCAGCACGGCGTAATGCGCATCCTCCCAAACCACAGAGAACGGGGCCGGGCAAGGGGTAAGGGCCGCGCCGCCCGTTTCTTCCCATCGGGCGGACAGCACCTGCCCGGTTCGCACCTGCCGGTCCGCGTGGACGGCTTCCCCGTCCAGCGTCAGCCCGCCGCTGAATTTCAGGCTGGAAAACAGCCCCCGGGACAGGCCCATTTCATGCAGCGCCAGGCTTTTCACCCGGCGGCCCGCCTCCGCATCGGTGACTGTGTGCCGCACCTCCGGCATGGCCCTGC
Organism: uncultured Christensenellaceae bacterium; assembly: GCA_905236495.1. Lineage (GTDB taxonomy): Bacteria > Bacillota > Clostridia > Christensenellales > Aristaeellaceae > RUG563. The sequence continues at coordinate 2,625 of CAJOPV010000124.1, read as the reverse complement.
CCCCTTTCTTCATATATATAAAAACAATCGGGTGAAACAGATTCGTTTCACCCGATCATTGTAAGCGGGAAACCAGCTTATGTCAAATAACAAACCGCCTTTCTTGGGAAAGGGGGCAGACCCGATCCTGGGGCTCCAAAGAACGGGCTTCCCCCGCTATGTGTTATTCTCCCATGAATCGTATCATATTCTCCCGCAGCTCCTTGTGGGCGGCGCTGTTGGGCCAGAAGCGGGAAAGCTTGCGGGCGGAGGTGACATAATTGCAGTAGGTGACCTTGTTGCGGACGAAAAGGAGCACATTGGTATCCCCGCCCAGATCCCGTTCAATGCTCAGGGGCACGCCGAAGACGAAGGCCTGATCCTGCAATCGCTCGGGCTCCACCTGGGAAACGGAGGAAAGGTCGGGGAAGAAGGTGAAAAATTCCTCCTTGGTTTCGGTGCGCCCGCCCTGATCGGCGTAGTAATTATGGTAGGTGACGGTGACGCTGTCTTCATTCACATCCACATACACCTTGCCGATGATATACATATTGCTGGCGACGTATTCAAATTCCTGCCGGCCCTGGAGCGTCAGATCGACGGGCGTAAAGCAATACCATTTTTCGGTGAGCCCCGGGCGCACGTCCCGGAAGGCGGGGCCGAAGGAGCAGGCGGTGTTGTTGTAAAACCAGTCGTCCCGTTCGATGAGGATGGCGCCCGGCTGATCCTTGGAGGCGGGGAAATGATAATACAGATCGATATGATAGGTCTTTTCATCCAGAACGAAGGAGGCCCGCACCTGCTTGAGGGAGTGGGTCTCATCCAGGCCCTGGATATCGTAGAGCACGGGCCAGGAAAGCTCCTGCCCCGGCTGCACGCCGGTGCGCGTTTCGGTATAGAGCACGGTTTTGCGCTTCATATCGGTGAGGGAATAAACGATCGTGCCACTTTGAACGGCATTGATTTGGGTCCTGACGGCGGCGGTCTGATCCTTCTGAAGGGTCACGGGGCTATCGAAGGTGACCACCACGGCCTTGCCTTCTCCCAGAGCGGGGCGGCACCCCGTAAGCAAAAGCAGCGCCAGGACGAATATGCTGATGCGCGATAGGATCTTCATGCTGATTCCTTCCTCTCTCGTTGGTGACGGGTTTGCTGCCCATCCACATATTAGACGCGGAAATAGGCCCAAAAGTTCCTTTTTTCTGAAAAAAAATATTTTTCCTCATTGCGGAGGTGAAATTGCTAATAATATGTTAAATGTGGTGACCCGTATTGACAATGTAAGATTTGGGATGTAAAATAAGGCGTACCGATGAAACGGAGGAGAGGAACATGGCGGAATCATTGCTGTTTCAACCTGATCATACGGATATGCCCGCGGTGCTGGTGGAGGGGGCCCATACGCCGGACGCCTTGGCAGGCGCCAGCGGGGTTTATATCGCCGCGTCCGGGTCAGCCATGCTGCAAAGCGGGCCCCAAGCGCTTAAGACGGTGGATCACTGGCTGTGGCTGGCGCTGGAAAGCGGCAGCATGGTATTGGAGAACGAGGATGCGTCCCTGAGCCTGCGCTCCGGGGATTGCTGCATGCTGCCTCCGGGCACCCACGGCGTGGTGCTGGAGGTGAGCCAGGAGGCCAGGGTGCTGTGGATCATGGTGGGGGGCACCTTAAGCGGCGCGTTTTTACAGCGGATGGGCGCACTGCCCCACAGGATTATGAAGCAGGGCGCGCTGCCCAGCCAATTGAACCTTGCCAAGCACATCGTGCAGGCCACGGTGCGGGTGGCGGCGGCCCAGGAGGCGTCCAGCGCCCAGCTGCAGCAGCTTTTGTGGGCCATGCTGGCCTCCCATTCCGGGCAGCCGGTGGCGATGGACGCGGTGCTCAGCCACGAGATCGCCAAGGTGGTGGACGCCATGCGCAAAAACCAGTACCGGGACAGCTTCTCCTTAAGCGATATGGCGGCCCTGTCCCGCATGCCGGTGGAGACGTTCCGCAAGCGCTTCGTCGCCGAGGTGGGCATGCCGCCCCAGAGCTATCAGCTCTTTTGCAAAATGGAGCGGGCCAAAGTGCTCCTGAAGGAAGGCTATACCGTCCGCCAGGCGGGTATCGAGGTGGGCATGAACGACCCCTACCACTTCAGCAAGACCTTTAAGAACATCGTGGGCATGAGCCCCTCCGCTTACAGCAAGACGGCGCTGAAATGAGGGGCCGCCTTTCGATGGAGCCGCCCCTGACCCGGGAGGAGGCCAGGCTGTTATCCCCCCTGCAGTTGGCTTATGTGGGCGACAGCGTGCACGCGCTTTTGGCCCGTACGGGGCTGATGGAAAAGAACTGGAAGGTGCGGGATATGCACAGGGCCGCGAACCTTGCGGTGAGCGCCGTTTCCCAGGCCCGGGAGCTGCAGGCCATTTTGCCCCTGCTCACCCCGGAGGAGGGGGATATCGTGCGCCGTGGGCGCAACGCTCACCCGCACCACGCCGGGCCCAAATCCGCCACGGCGGGGGAATACGCCGGGGCCACCGGGCTGGAAGCGCTGCTGGGATATTTGTATTTGACCGGCCAGACGGACAGGCTGCTTGAACTCATGCCCTATCTGCGGCCAGAGGAGACGGAAACATGCCAGAAGCCCCCTTGCAAGTGACCCTGAT
>CAJOPV010000123.1 GCA_905236495.1 uncultured Christensenellaceae bacterium | reverse complement strand
GGCCTGGGGCCGCTCCTCAGCCACGGGCTCCTCCCAGCGCTGGATGCTGCCCACCCGCGGGGCCACGGGCCGATCCGTCCGCCCCTGGCGGCGCCCGGAGGCGCCGGCGGGACGCTCCGCGGCCTTGACCTCCGCCCCGCACTGATCGCACACCGTCTGCCCCTGGAGCAGCACATTGCCGCACCGTTCACATACCACGCCTCACACCTCCCCCGACAGGGTATTGCAAAATTTCGTTACTGCATGCTCCGCATGGCCTCGTAGGCCGGGTCTTCCGCGTCAAATTCCCTTTCCGGTGCGTCGCCCCCCAGGGCCTCGATGGCGCTGCGCAGTTCGATGTAATCCAAATAGGGGGTCAGTTCACTGGCCGCCCGGCGGATGAGGGCGGGCAGGGCCCGGTCGTCCCCCAATTTGCCCAGGCAGTCCGCCAGCACCGCTGCCCGGTCCTCCCGCGCTTCAAACAGGCGCAGGGCGGTCTGGAACACGTTTTCGTCCCCCGGATAATTGGAAAGCAGGGTCAGCATGGCCTCCTGGCCGTCCTGGGACGCCCCCGCCAGCGCCTCCCGCATGGCGGGCACCGCCTTTTCGCCCAGGGAAGAAAGGCTCTCCAGGGCGTTATCCGCCAATTCGTCCTCCCCCTCGGTGCGGTCGCACTGCCATTGCACATACTGACGCAGCGGCGCTTCGCTGCCGATTTCCCGCAGCAGCGTCACCGCCGCCATGCGCATTTCCTGGGTGGCGCGCTCCTTGCCCAGCAGGTTCATCAGCGCCTCCTCCGCGGAAAGGCCCAATTCGGTGATGCGGTTGAGCAGCATATCCGGCACGGGGATGCGCTGCTTGAAATAATCCTCCATCCAGTTGACCAACTGCCTGGGCTGATCGAACTGCTGAAAATATTCCCCCGGCTTTTCCCCGGAAAGCCAGTTCACCGGCGTATCCAGGAATTGCTCGTACACCTGGGGCATGGCCTCTTCCATTTCGTCGTAATTGCGGTAATCCTTGGCGTGCTCCCGCATCCAGACGGATACGTAGCGCTGAAATTCCTTGTCAAAATTGATGCAGCGCATCGCTCGTTTCCTCCTCACTCCACAGGATCATTCTCTTCACCAGCCGCAGGATGCGCTTCCTGCCGGGCGTGGCGAAAATCAGGCTGGCCGCATGCTGGGCCTGGTCCGCGGCCAGCAGCAGATACACCGCCAGCGCGCCCAGCACCGCCGGACGCCGCCTTTCGTCGCAGGACCGCTTTTGGGCCGGGGTCAGATGCTTCCACAGGAAGGGCACCGCCTGATAAATCAGCGGCATATCCACCCAGCCCGCCAGCATCATCGTCAATTGGTGCAGCGCCCGATTGAGGGGCCCGGCGCGCAGCCTGCCGGGCAAAGCGTACACCATGCCGCCCAGGGCCGGCAGAATCACGTCGGGGGCCGCGGTCGCTTTTTCCGGATGGCGGCGATACCACAGGGCCGCAGCGTCGTCCGGGTCGATTTCCAGCAGCGTTTCCAGGATGCGCCGGGCCTGTTCGTCCCGCCCCATCCTGCGCAGGCACAGATACTTGAGGCGAAGGCAATCGGCGCTGAGGGGGATGCGCTGCAGCTTTTCATCCACCAGCCGCAGGGCCATATCCAGGCAGCCTGCCCGCTCCGCCGCGTCCAGGAAATGCTGCACCGCCCCCAGGATATCGCACAGGGGATAGGCCCGCTCCATTTCCGCCCTGGCCCTGCGGGGCTTTCCCTGCTGGAAATAGGCGCCGGCCAGGAAAAAATGCCCGGCGGGGCGATCCGGTCCCATACGCAGGCCCGCTTTCAGATAGGGGATGCCCTGGACGGGCGGCAGCAGGGTGCCCAGCAGATAGGCGCAGTCCCGCGTCTTGCCCCGCCGCCAGGATTTGCGGGCCAATAACAGCGCTTCCTCCCGCCGCCCCCACAAAAGAGCCCGGCGGGCGCGGCGGCAGTATACCTCCGCGCGGGCCCGCCCCGGCAGGGGCTTTTCCCACGTCCAGGGATAGGTTTCCAGCACGTCCTGGGCCTGCTCGGCATAGGGGCCGT
>CAJOPV010000122.1 GCA_905236495.1 uncultured Christensenellaceae bacterium | reverse complement strand
GACGCGGTGAAGGAAAAGGCCAAAGCCCTGGGCGTATCCGTGACGGAGTACCTGGTTTCGGTCATGCTGTGGGCGGCCTGCCGGGAACAGAAGGAAAGCGGCGGCAGGCGGCAATTGCCGGTGCGCGTTTCCGTGCCGGTGAACATGCGCTCCTTTTACCCCTCCCCTACCCTGCGGAATTTTTCCTCCTTCGTCAATCCCGGCATCGACCCCGCCCTGGGGGACTGCTCCTTTGAGGAGATCGTCCGGGAGGTGCGGGCCTTCATGGCCTATCAGGTGAACCCCCGGCTTTTATCCGCCACCATCGCCACCAACGTGGGGGATGAAAAGAACCTGCTGATCCGCCTGGTGCCGCTGGCCCTTAAAAACCTGGTGATCAGCACCATTTTCCGTGCGTCCGGGGATCAGCTGGTGACGGCTACGCTGTCCAACCTGGGGCGGGCGGAGATCCCCACCGGCATGGAGCGTCACCTTCGCCGGTTCGAGTTTCAATTGGGGGTGCCCTCCTCGCCGCTGTGGAACTGCGCCTGCGTCACCACGGGCAAGGATATGCGGCTGGTGTTTTCATCCAGTATCCGGGAAACCACCCTGCCCCGGGAAACGCTCCGCTTTCTGGTGGAGCAGGGCGTCCCGGTGGAAGTGGAAAGCAATCTGGAGGAATAGGCCATGGCTTACTGTGTCCATTGCGGCGTGAAGCTGGGCGAAAGCGAAAGGAAATGCCCCCTGTGCGGCGTGCCGGCATACGACCCGCTTGCCCCCCGGGATCCCGCCGCCCCCCGGCCCTATCCCGTACGCACGCCGGAGCAGGAATTGAAGCGCAACAAGGATTATTTGCAGCTGCTTGCGGGCATTTTGCTCCTGGGCCCGGCGATCCTCTGCCTGGTGATCGATTTCCTGATCACCGGCACCGTCACCTGGAGCGCCTACGCCGCCTGCGCACTGGCGCTGCTCTACATCGCGGTGACGGTGCCGCTGCAGATCACCCGAAAGCGGGTGTATTGGAGCCTGGCGGTATCCTTCCTGTGCCTGAACGCTTATTTGTTCCTGGCGGAAAGATTCAGCCAGTCCGGCAGCTGGTTTGTCCCCATCGCCCTGCCCGCCATTTCCCTGGGCACGGCGATGCTGGCGGCGATCATCCTGTTCTACCGCATCGGCAAGCTGAACAAGCTGACGCTGCTGGCCTCTGCTCTGGGTGCCGTGGGGCTGCTGTGCCTGGCGGTCGAATGGCTCATCGCCCTGAAGGAGGGAGACGGCCTGCGCTTTTCCTGGTCCCCCTTCGTGCTGGCCCCCTGCCTGTTCGTGGCGCTGTGCCTGCTGTTTATCAACGCCAACCGCTCCGTGCGGGAGGAGGTACGCCGCCGGGTGCATTTTTGATCAGTGTTTCATTTTTTCGCTTCCTGCATATTCTACCTTTGAGAAAGGATGGATGAACGATGAAAAAGTATCGCGTGGGTGTGATCGGCGCAACGGGCATGGTGGGCCAGCGATTCGTGACGCTGCTGGAAAACCACCCGTGGTTTGAGCTGTCCGCCCTGGCTGCCAGCGGACGCAGCGCCGGAAAGCCCTACCGGGAGGCCGTGGAAGGCCGCTGGGCCTTTGCCTGGCCCATTCCCGAAAAGGCGGCGGATATGACCGTCATGGACGCTTCGGACGTGAAGGCCGTTTCGGAAAAATGCGATTTCGTGTTCTGCGCCACCGCCATGGATAAGGCGGCGACCCGGGCCCTGGAGGAAAGCTATGCCAAGGCGGAGACCCCCGTGGTGAGCAATAACAGCGCCTGCCGGCTGCTGCCCGACGTGCCCATGATCATCCCGGAAATCAACGCGGGCCACGCCCCCATCATCCTGGCCCAAAGAAAGCGCCTGGGCACCCGGCGGGGATTTATCGCCGTGAAGCCCAACTGCTCCATCCAAAGCTACGTGCCCGCCCTGACACCGCTTCGGGATTTCGGCCTCAAAGCCGTATCCGTCTGCACCTATCAGGCCATTTCCGGCGCCGGCAAGACCTTTGACCGCTTCCCGGAGATACTGGATAACGTGATTCCCTATATCAGCGGCGAGGAGGAAAAGAGCGAGCAGGAGCCCCTGAAGATCTGGGGCGAGCTGAACGCCGAGGGCACCCAGATCGTGCCCGCGTCCTTGCCCGTCATCAGCGCCCAATGCCTGCGGGTGCCCGTCTCCGACGGGCATATGGCGGCGGTGAGCGTATCCTTTGACCATAAGCCCGAACGGGACGAGATTTTGCAGCGCTGGGCCTCCTACCGCACCGTGGCCCAGCAGCTGGGCCTGCCCAGCGCCCCCACCCCCTTCATCCGCTACATGGAGGAGCCGGACCGGCCCCAGACCAGGCTGGACCGGGATTTTGAGCACGGCATGGGCGTATCCGTGGGAAGACTGCGGGAGGACTCCATCTTCGATTACAAGTTCGTCTGCCTCTCCCACAATACCCTTCGGGGCGCCGCGGGCGGCGGCGTGCTGTCCGCCGAGCTGCTCTGCGCCCAGGGGTATATCCAGAGAAAGGAGTAAGCCATGAACGCTCCCCTGTTTCAGGGCTGTGCCACGGCCCTGCTGACCCCCTTCAAAAACGGAAAGATCGATTATCCCGCTTTCGGGCGGCTCATTGATTCCCAGATCGAAAACGGCATCAGCGCCCTGGTTGCCTGCGGCACCACCGGCGAGCCCGCCACCATGACCGAGGCGGAATGGGAAGGCGTACTGAGCTTCGTTGTCAAGCAGGCCAAGGGCCGCGTTCCCGTCATCGCGGGCACCGGGGGCAACAACACCCTGGCGGTGATCGAAAAGGCAAAGAAGGCCAAGGCCCTGGGGGCTGACGCCCAGCTGTGCGTGACGCCCTTTTACAATAAGACCACCCAGGCCGGCCTGATCGCCCACTACCGGGCCGTCGCCCGGGGAACCGAGCTGCCCGTTATCATCTATAACGTGCCCGCCCGGACGGGGCTGAATATGCTGCCCGCCACCTTGGCTTCCCTGGCGGAGGAGGAAAACGTCATTGCCATGAAGGAGGCCTCCGGAAACGTCAGCCAGATCATGGAGATGATGCGGCTGTGCGGGGATCAGATCGCCTTCTATTCCGGCTCTGACGAGCTGACCGCCCCCATCCTGGCCCTGGGCGGCAAGGGCGTCATTTCGGTGCTCAGCAACATTGCCCCCCGCCTGATGGCGGATCTGGCAGCCGCGGCCCCGGCGGAGGCGGCGAAAATGAATATCGCCCTGCTGCCGCTGATGAACGCCCTGATGAGCGAGGTAAACCCCATCCCCGTCAAGGCCGCCGCCAATATGCTGGGCCTGTGCCGGAACGAGGTGCGCCTCCCCCTGATCCCCATGAGCCGGGAAAAGAAAGCAATACTAAAGCAAGCCATGCAGAAAGCGGGAATCCTGTAAGATGCTGAAAATTCTATTATCCGGCGCCTGCGGGCGCATGGGCCGTCAGGTGGCGGCCCTGGCGGAGGACGAGCAGGCGGTCATCGCCGCCGGCGTGGATGTGCGATCCGAAAGCTACGGCGCCTTCCCCGTGTATCCCTCTTTTTCCCTGGTGAAGGAGGAAGCGGACGTGATCGTGGATTTCTCCCGGCCTGAGGGCCTGGGGGCGCTGCTGGCCTATGCCCGGGTGCATCGCATGCCCGCGGTGCTGGCCTCCACCGGCTATAACGACAGCGACCTGAACCTGATCCGGGAGGCCGCCGGGGAGATCCCCATTTTCCGCAGCGCCAACATGAGCCTGGGGGTGTATGTGCTCAAATCCCTGGCCCGCCAGGCGGCCCGGCTGCTGCCCGGCTTTGATATCGAGATCATCGAAAAGCACCATAACCAGAAGATCGACGCCCCCAGCGGCACCGCCCTCATGCTCTACGACGCCGTGAGCCTGCCGGACAGCCAGCCCGTTTTCGGGCGCAGCGGCAGGACGCAGAAGCGGGAAAAGAACGAGATCGGCGTCCACGCCATCCGGGGCGGTACCGTGCCGGGCGAGCATGAGGTGGGCTTCTACGGCCCCGCCGAGGTGGTGACGCTGAGCCATTCCGCCCAGGATCGCTCCATCTTCGCCCGGGGCGCTCTCCGCGCCGCCCGCTTCCTCCAGGGCCAAGCCCCCGGAGAGTATGATATGGATGCCCTGGCGAAGAGCATGATGAAGTAAAGTCTTTGGGGTTTTTAGAGCCCTTTCGGCTTTCATCCGCAGGACCGGGGCTCCCGGTCCGAGGAGCAGTCAGGATGACTGCTTCCGATATCCATTTGCTGTAAAATGAGCGTTTCCGGGCAAACAAGCCCGGAAACGCTCATTTTACAGCAAATGGATGCGCTGAGCCGGAGAAACGTGCAAGCGTTTTTCTCTGGCTGTTCGTCTTTTTCCACTATTCAGGAGCTTTCTAAATCTCTTCCAGTGCGGGCTGCAAGGGAGGAACTCCCTTGCCGGGGGTACAGGGGCCGCGCAGGCCCCCGGGAGATTCATCTCGTAAACACAAACTCCTCCAGTTGGATCAGCTCCCGGTCCCGCTCCGGCTGGGCCCAATCGGGCGGGGTGCGGTCGTCCTCCAGGCGGAAGTACAGGGCGTGACGCCCGGTAATGGGTGGGATTTCCGCTTTCAGCAGGGCGGAATCGCAGAAGAAGGGCAGGGCGGCGATCTGCTCGCCTTCCTCCGGGTCATCCAGCAGCACGCGGATACAGCCGCTTTCCCCCACGCCACGGGCTTTCAGGTACAGCGTCAAGGACGTCCCGCTGCCGCCGTTGCCGAAATCAAAGTACTTATAGCCCACGACGCTGCCCCGTTTCAGGTCGGCGATCAGGGTGTGCAGGGGATTGATGTGCTTGATCATACCGCCCCGAAGCACGCAGGCCCAATGGGCAGGGGTGGGTTCAAAGGGGTTCAGGCTGTCCTGAAAACCCAGGGAGGTCATTTCCACCGCGGGGATAGTTCCGTCCGCACGGATCGTGATTTTTTCCGCGCAGGCCTGACGGGAAAACACGCTGCCGTTGCTGGTGCGGTGATAGAAAATATACCATTGCCCTTCGATCTTTGCCAGGCCCCCGTGGTTATTGCCCCCGGGATAATCCGCGCCGTTATCGATGATAAAGCCCCGATAGGTGAAGGGCCCTTCCGGGGAAGGCGCGGTGGCGTAGGCCAGGCGGCTGCCCCGGCGGGGAGAAAAAACGAGATAATAGGTGTTCCCGATCTTCCGGGGAGAGGCCGCCTCGAAAAAGCAGAAGGGCTCGGCAGCGGGGATCACGTCCGCCCGATAGGTGCCCGGGATCACCTGCCAGGGCTTTTCCGGGTTCACCTGGGCCATCCAGCTGCGCTCAAAGCCGCCGTAAATATACACCTTTCCATCGTCATCCGCCAGCACCCCGGGGTCCACCAGCACCCCGTTTTCGCACACCCCCTCGGGAAAGCGTTCATCCTCCCCCCAGGTGTAAGTGTGCAAAAGCGAAAAAGGCCCCTCGGGCCGGTCGCTGACCGCCACGCAGCCTTTGCCGTAAAACACATAAACAAACAGATAGTATTTCTCCCCGATCTTCACCGCGTCCGGGGCATAAAGCACGCCGTTTTCCAGCCAGGTCACGCCGCTTTTTTCTCCCCGGCTCAAAAAGCTGTCCCCATGGCAGCGCCAATGGCTCAGATCGTGGATATCCGCGCTCCACACTTTGAGGCGCGTATCGCAGAAGGAATCGGAGGCAGGCCGGTCATGGGAGCCGTACAGATACACCCGGTCGCCAAAGACCCGGGGCTCCCCGTCGGGGATATGCTCCCACAGGGGCAGGATGGGATTGGGCATGGGATCATCTCCTTTCTAAGCCGCAAACTGGCTGTTATACAGCTTGGCGTAAAACCCGTTCTTTTGCAGCAGCGCTTCGTGGCTGCCCTGCTCCACGATGCGGCCCTCCCGCATCACCAGGATCACGTCCGCCTCCCGGACGGTGCTCAGGCGATGGGCCACGATAAAGGTGGTGCGGCCCTGCATCATGGTATCAAAGGCCTTCTGGATGCGGATCTCGGTGCGGGTGTCGATGGAGGAGGTAGCCTCGTCCAGGATCAGCATGGGCGGCAGGCACAGCATGATCCGGGCGATGCACAAAAGCTGCTTCTGCCCCTGGGAAAGCTGGCCCCCATCCTCCCCGATCAGGGTATCGTAGCCCTGGGGCAGGCGCTTGATGAAGCTGTGGGCGTGGGCGGATCTGCAGGCGGCTATGATCTCCTCCTCCGTGGCGTCCGGGCGGCCCAGGGTCAGGTTGTCCCGCACAGTGCCGCTTTTGAGCCAGGTCTCCTGCAGCACCATGCCGTAATTGGCCCGAAGGCTGCGCCGGGTGATCCTTCGGATATCGGTGCCCTCCACCGAAACGGCGCCCCGATCCACGTCGTAAAACCGCATCAGGAGGTTGATGAGGGTGGTTTTCCCGCAGCCCGTCGGCCCCACGATGGCGACCCGGGAACCGGGAGCCACGCGCAGGTTCAGGTTTTCGATCAGGGGCCGATCCGGCGTATAGGCAAAGGCCACGTTTTCCAGATCCACTTGTCCTTCCGCCTTTTTCAGCACCCGGGCGTCCGGGGCGTCGGGGGTTTCCGCTGTCTGGGCGATCAGGTCAAAGATGCGATCAGCGCAGGCCAGGGCGTTTTGCAGCTCTGTCACCACGCCGCTGATCTCGTTAAAGGGCTTGGTATATTGATTGGCGTAGGAAAGCAGGGCGGACAGGCCCCCCACCGTGAAGGGCGCCGCCGTTCCCGCCGTGGCGACGCACACCAGCGCCCCGGACAGGGCCACCGCCGCATACACCACGTTGTTGACGAAGCGGGTGGTGGGATTGGTGAGGGAGGAATAAAACACGGCCTTCAGAGAGCATTTTTCCAATCTCCCGTTGATCTCGTCGAACTGCTCCGCGTTCTTTTCCTCCCGCCCGAAGGCCTTCACCACTTTCTGGCTGCCCAGCATTTCATCGATATAGGCGGTCTGCTCTCCCCGGGTCTCGCTCTGCTGCCGGAAGAAGGCATAGGTGTGGGCAGAGATGAATTTCGCCACCACGAAGCTCAGCGGCGTCAAAAGCACCACCACCGCCGCGATCCCCGGGCGGATGGAGACCATGAACCCCAGCGTGCCCAGGATGGTGACCGCGCCGGTAAAGAGCTGGGTGAACCCCAGCAAAAGCCCGTCCGCAAACTGATCCACGTCGGCGATGATCCGGCTCACCAGGGCGCCCACCGGCTGGGTATCCAGGTAGCTTAGGGGCAGCGTCTGCAAATGCCGGAAGGCCTGATCCCGCACGTCCCGCACCACCTGATAGGTGATCTTGTTATTGATGGTGTTCACCAGCCATTGAACGGCGGCGGTGAGGGCCACGATGACGCCGATGCGGGTCAAAAGCCCCAGGATCCCCGTAAAATCCACCTGCCCGGGGCCCACGATTCGGTCGATGGCCTGCCCGATGAGCACAGGCACATACAAGGTCAGCGCCACCGTCACGGCGGACAGGAGGATGGACAGCGCCACCAGCAGCCAGTAAGGCCGCAGGTAATTCAGCACCTTTTTCATCGTGCCGCGCCGGGCCTTTTTCTTATCGCTCACGCTCCCGCCGCCTCCTTCCTGAACTGGGAATCATAGATTTCCCGATACACCGGGCAGCTTTCCAGCAGCGCTTCATGCCGGCCTGAGCCTACGCACTTCCCATCATCCAGCACCACGATCTGATCCGCGTGCTGAATGGAGGAGGTGCGCTGAGATACGATGAACACCGTGGGCCGCTGATCCATTTCCCGAAGGGCCCGGCGCAGCGCAGCATCGGTGGCGAAGTCCAGGGCGGAGGAGGAATCATCCAGGATCAGGATATCCGGCCTGCGCACCAGAGCCCGGGCGATAGTGAGGCGCTGCCGCTGCCCGCCGGACAGGTTGCGCCCGCCCTGCTCGATCACGGCATCCAGCCCGCCCTTGGCGGCAACCACATCCTCCGCCTGGGCGATGCGCACCGCCGCCATGAGCTCCTCATCCGAGGCGTCTTCATTGCCCCAGCGCAGGTTTTCCCGGATGGTGCCGGAAAACAGCACGGCCTTTTGCGGCGCAATGCCGATCCTGCTCCGCAATTCGGCGGCGTTCCAGGCCTTCACGTCCTTCCCATCCACCAGCACCCGGCCCTCCGTGACCCCGTAAAACCGGGGGATCAGGTTCACCAGGGTGGTTTTTCCGCTGCCCGTGCCGCCGATGACCCCCACCGTTTCCCCGGGCAGCGCCCGGAAGGAAATATCCTGAAGCGACCTGTCCGCCCCTTCGCTGTAACGGATGCCGGCGCGGACAAATTCCACCCGGTATCGGGGATCCCCCCTCTCCGTATCCCGTTCCGTCTCCTCCCCGGCGGGGATCTCCAGCACGGCCTGGATGCGGTTGCCGCAGGCTACGGATTTGGTGATGTTGATAATGAGGTTGGCAAGCTTGATGAGCTCCACCAAGATCTGGCTCATGTAATTATACAGCGCCACCACCGCCCCCTGGGTGATGATCCCCGCCTCCACCCGCAGGGCCCCTGTGCGCACCAGCAGCAGCACCGCCAGGTTGATGATGACGTAGGTGACAGGGTTCATCAGGGCGGAAATGCGGCCCACATATTTCTGCATGACCGTCAGGGCCTGGTTCTTTTCCGCGAAGGAAGCGATCTCGCTTTCCTCCTTGCCGAAGGCCCGCAGCACCCGCACCCCCGTCAGGTTTTCCCTTGCCGCCCCCAGCACCCGGTCCAGCAGCCCCTGCACCTTGCGATACAGCGGGATGCTCGCCAGCATGATGCCAAACACCACCAGGGACAGGGCGGGGATCGCCGCCACAAACCACAGCGCCGTACGGCTGTCGATGGTAAAGGCCATCACCATGGCGCCGAACACCACGAAGGGAGAGCGCAAGAGCAGCCGCAGGCCCAGATTCAGCCCCGTCTGCACCTGGTTCATATCCGAGGTCATGCGGGTGATGAGGGTGGAGGTGCCCACCTGATCCAGCGTTTGATAGGAAAAGCCCTGAATGTGGCGGTAAAAGGCCTGCCGCAGCTTCGTCACGAAGCCCACCGACGCTTTTGCGGCGAAATACTGCGCCGTCACCGAGCAAAGCAGGCCGATCAGCCCCAGCGCCACCAGCACCAGGCACATTTTGACGATGTAGCCCCTGTCCCCTTCCCCGATGCCCCGGTCGATGACAGCGGCGACCACCAGGGGCACGGTCAGCTCGAATCCCGCTTCCATCAGCTTAAACAGCGGCCCCAGCACGCTTTCCCTGCGATATTCCCTCAAATACCCAAGCAGCTTCCTCATGGCGTCCCCTCCGGGCAGTTTTCCTGCATTGATTATACTGGATCGCCGCCCTGAAATCAAGGCGTCGCCGCCCGAATCCAAAGCGGAAGCGCATCCTTAAAAATTTGCCCGGATCCTTAAAAAATTTGCCCGGACCCCTTGACAGCTTGCTTTGGTTAGATTAATATAATTATGGTTAATATCATTTAACTTAAGACAAAAGCGGTTAACCCGCATGAAAGGGAACGGTGAGGGGAATGACCCTGAAGGAGCTGAAGATCGGGCAAACCGCCCGGGTGGAAAAGGTAGGCGGCGAAGGGGCGCTGCGGCAGCACTTTCTGGATATGGGCGTGCTGCCCGGCGCGGAAGTGACGCTGATAAAGCTGGCCCCCATGGGCGACCCCATGGAGCTGCGCATCAAGGGATACGAGCTGACCTTGCGCCTGGCGGACGCGGATCAGATCGACGTTACCCCCATTCAAATCGAAGAAACGCAGGAAGAGCCCCGGCGGCGGGCCAAATCCCCCGATCACCCCGGTTTGGGCGAGGAAGGCAAATTCCACCCCAAGGGCAGCGGCGATCCCCTGCCGGAGGGTACGAAGCTGACCTTCGCCCTGGTCGGCAACCAGAACAGCGGCAAAACCACTTTGTTTAATCAGCTCACCGGCGCCAATCAGCACGTGGGCAATTTTCCCGGCGTCACGGTGGATCGGAAGGACGGGGTCATCCGGGGCCAGGCCAACACCCTGATCACCGACCTGCCCGGCATTTATTCCATGTCCCCCTATTCCAGCGAGGAGCTGGTATCCCGCAATTTCGTGCTGAATGAGAAGCCCAAGGCCATCATCAATATCGTGGATGTCACCAGCATCGAGCGCAGTTTATACCTCACCATGCAGCTGCTGGAAATGAACGTGCCGGTGGTGGTGGCCCTGAATATGATGGATGAAATGAAGGGCAACGGCGGCAGCGTGGATGTGAACGCCATGGAGGCCATGCTGGGCGTGCCGGTGGTGCCCATTTCCGCGGCGAAAAACCAGGGCATCGAGGAATTGGTGAAGCACGCCGTGCACATCGCCAAGTATCAGGAAAAACCCCTGCGGCAGGATTTCTGCGACGTGAACGATCACGGCGGCGCGGTTCACCGCTGCCTTCACGCGGTCATCCACCTGATCGAAGATCACGCGGCGCAGGCGGGCTTTCCCGTGCGCTTTGCCGCCGCCAAGGTGATCGAGGGGGACGAGCTGATCGTAAGCCAGCTGAACCTGGATCAAAACGAAAAGGAAATGCTGGAGCATATCGTGCTGCAAATGGAAAAGGAGCGGGACCTGGACCGCAGCGCCGCCCTGGCGGATATGCGGTTTTCCTACATCTACAAGGTCTGCGACGCCTGCGTCACCAAGCCCCAGATCAGCCGGGAGCACCTTCGCAGCCAGAAGCTCGACCGGGTGCTGACCGGCAAATGGACCGCCATACCCGTTTTTATCGCCATCATGGTGCTGGTGTTTTACCTGACCTTCAGCCTGATCGGCCCCTGGCTGCAGGACCTGCTGCAATCGGGCATCGACGCCCTGGCGGATTGGACGGAGCAGGCCATGACCGCCGGGAACGTGAACGAAACCATCCAGAGCCTGGTGCTGAAAGGCATCTTCGAGGGCGTGGGCAGCGTGCTCAGCTTCCTGCCCATCATCGTCACCATGTTTATGTTCCTTTCGCTCCTGGAGGACAGCGGCTATATCGCCCGGGTGGCCTTCTTTATGGATAAGCTGCTGCGGAAGATCGGCCTTTCCGGGCGCAGCATCGTGCCCTTGCTGATCGGCTTTGGCTGTACGGTGCCCGCCGTCATGTCCACCCGCACCCTCCCCAGCGAACGGGACCGCAAAATGACGATCCTGCTGACGCCCTTTATGAGCTGCACCGCCAAGCTGCCCATTTACGGCTTTTTCGTGGCGGCGTTCTTCCCCCATTCCAGCTGGTGGATCGTTTCCGGGCTGTATATCCTGGGCATCCTGATGGGCATCCTGGCAGCGTTCCTGTTCAAAAAGACGCTGTTCCGGGGCGAGGCCGTGCCCTTCGTGATGGAGCTGCCCAATTACCGCATGCCCAGCCTCCGAAGCACCCTGCAGCTCCTGTGGGAAAAATCCAAGGATTTCCTGCAGAAGGCCTTCTCCGTCATCCTCATCGCCACCATCGTGGTCTGGTTCCTGCAAAGCTTTGATTTCCGCTTCAATATGGTGGAGGATTCCGCCGGATCCATGATGGCTTCCATCGCCGGGGTGTTGGCCCCGATCATGCGTCCCGTGGGCCTGGGCGACTGGCGCATCGTCACCTCCCTCATCAGCGGCTTCATGGCGAAGGAAAGCGTGGTATCCGTGATGGAGGTGCTCTTCAGCGACGGGCTGCTGGGCATCGGCGCCCTGTCCGCCGCCAGCATGCTGGTATTCAGCCTGCTCTACACCCCCTGCGTGGCTACCATCGCCTCCATCAAGCGGGAGCTGGGCGGCAAATGGGCCGTAACCTTGGTGCTGTGGCAGTGCGGCCTGGCCTGGATCGCCGCCCTGATCGTGCGGTTGATCGGGCTGGCCTTCGGCATGAATTAGGAGATGCTGATATGAGTATGGGAGATATCGCCGTATTGCTGGCAATTGCCGCCGCAATCGGGCTGACAGTGAGGAGCATCCGAAAAAGCGGCAGATCCGGCTGCACGGGCTGCTGCGCCGCCTGCAGCCGGGCCTGCGCGCACAAAAGCGGGGAGAAGCAGCAGAAATGACGGAAATCATCATCGTGCTCCTGCTGGGCGGGCTGATCGCCTGGGGGATTTACAGATCCGTCCGAAAGGCCCGGGCAGGGGGCGGATGCTGCGGCGAGCATGAGCCAGCAGCCCCCAAGGTCAGCGCCGCCGACCGAAACAAAGCCCATTACCCCTATGAGACGGTGCTGGATATCGGCGGCATGACCTGCGAAAACTGCGCCCGAAAGGTGGAAAGCGCGCTGAACGCCCTGGATGGCGTATGGGCGTCGGTCAGCATCTCCGGCCATCGGGCCAAAGTGCTTCTGAAATCCGCCCCGGACGAAGCGCTGCTCCGCCAGGCGGTGCAGCAGGCCGGCTATGTGGTGACGCATATCGAACGGTAACAACGGAAAGCGTCTTTTACTAGGCGCTTTCTTTTATTGCAGTTGCTTTTTACGGAAAGAGGTGATATAATCAAAATCAAGCAAAAGCTTCCCGGCGAGGAAGCAAATATCAAAAAGGAAGGGTTGAGGAAAATGGCATCTTCCCAGAAGAAGATACCGGCCCGGATGCTGATTATCTCCCTGGCGATCATCGTGTGTTTCAGCTTCCTGGCTTGTCTCTTCAATACTGGCATGTTCACCGTCAACGTATCCCGCATCTATTTTGATACCGCCAACGGGCAATTGAGCGGCCTGCTCTATATGCCCAAGGACGCCTCCAAGGATGCCCCCAAGCCCACGGTGATCGTGACCCACGGGTATCTGAACTCCGCCGAAATGCAGGACGCCAACGCCATCGAGCTGAGCCGCCGGGGCTATGTGGTGCTGGCCCTGGATATGTACGATCACGGGCACAGCGATATCAGCGACGAGGCCTACGGCGGCAGCACCAGCTTCTTCTCCCTCTGGTCGCCCTTCTGGATCAACAGCATGTATGACGCCGTGCAGTATATGTACGATCAGCCCTACGTGCTCAAGGATGCGGCGGGCAACGGCATCATCGGCATCACGGGCCACAGCATGGGCGGCTTCTCCTCCACCGTGGCGGTGGCGAAGGACGAGGCGGACTTTGCCCAGACCGGCGTCCGCAAGGTATATGCCAATCTGACCGAGGGCAGCGATTTCAGCTACTCCGCCTTCGTGGGCGTCACCGCCGAGGCCTTTGACGCCGCCGGCGGCGGGCGCACCCTGGGCAAGGTCGCCGCCCAGTTCGACGAATTCTTCTTCAACGATCCCGCCGAGAAGGGCGGCACCGTGCGCAAGAAGGATTACGTTTCCACCCCCGACGGCCTCACCTTCCTCCAGCAGACCGAGGCCCAGGCCAATACCTGGTATGATACCGCCGACGGCGGAAAGCGCATCATCTATGAGCCCTACCAGACCCACCCCTGGAACCACTTCTCCAAAACCACCACTGCCAACGCCATCGCATTCTATACCGCCGCATTTGCCGATTACCAGAACGGCATCAAGGATATCTCTCCCGACGATCAGATCTGGCAGATGAAGGAGGCCAGCGAGTGCGTGGCGCTGGTAGGCTTCGTGCTCTTCCTGCTGGCGATCGCCAGGACCCTCATCGCCCTGCCCTTCTTCTCCAAGGCGAAAACGGGCGAGCTGCCCGTGCAGGAAGGGGCCAATGGCGCCAAGCGCTGGATCGGCGTTCTGATCCTGATCATCGCCATCCTGCTTCCCGCCATCCTGTTTGAGACCCTTTACGGATGGGATATCAGCAGCACCGGCCTCAATATCGTCTTCTGGGCCGCGGCAGCCCTGGCGGTGATCGGCTGCGCCTGGGGCGTCGCCCGCTTTGCCCAGAAGAAGGAAAAGGGTTACCTCATCGGCGGTATTTTCGCCCTGCTGTCCGGCGGCGCGCTGGCGGTGCTGGCGAAAATGAACCTGTACGCCGACGCCGGGGTGTGGACCGCCCCTGTGGTGAACGATATCGCCAAGTGGACCGTGGGCTGCACCTTCATTTCCCTGCTCATCATGAGCCTGGTGTATCTCTTCCTCAAGGCCCAGGACGGCGTGAGGCTCGCCGATTACGGCGTCACCTTCAAACCTGCCGCCATCCTGGCGGGGCTGTGCACCGCCGTGGTGACGGTAGGCGCGGCCTACGCCCTGCTCTACCTCATTGACCTGATCTTTAAGACGGACTTCCGTATCTGGACCTTCGCCTTCAAGACCTTCGGCAAAAATATCACCCCCGCCATCCTGCGGTATCTGCCCACCTTCCTGGCCTACTACATCGTCAGCTCCGCCGCCATCTGCATCAACACCAATACCAAGCGCCTCCAGGGCGTGAAGGGCTACCTGGTGGCGATGGCGCTGAATGCCGGTGGCATCGCCATCTGGCTGATCCGGCAGTATGTCACCCTGTTCTCCACCGGCGTAGCCGCCCATCCCAGCGCCGCCCTCAGCGGCATCGTGCTGGTGGCAATGGTGCCCACCCTGGCGATCGCCGCCTGCGTGAGCCGCTTCCTGTATAAGCGCACGGGCAATATCTGGGCCGCCGCCTTCACCAACGGCCTGCTCATGACGATCATGACCGTCGCCAATACCACTGTATTCTTCAAGTAATCAGGGCGTTCCGCCCCGCCCCGCTCTGCGGAACGGGCAAGGCGCACAGCATAAACTGTGTGCCGCTGCCGCGCAGAGCTCCGGGGCGGCTGGCGAAGCCAGCCCGCGGTGCGCAAAGCGCATCGGGATACCAACGAAACACCCAGAGAAAAGCGTGCGCGTTTTTCTCTGGGTGTTCTTCGTTTTCCTTTGCCCAGGAGCTTACAAATATTCTCCCACCTGACCGGCGGAAGCCCTTAGATCGAGCCTTATTTCCTGTTCGCCAGAGTGGGCTGCAAGAGGGGCTTACCGCCCGCAGGGGCCAGGGCCTGCGTAAGCCCTGGTCACTTCTCCGGGAACAGCGGCTCTACGTTGGCGTAATCGTTCATCTTCAATTTGCCGGGCGCTTCCTGGGGCAGCTGATCCAGCTTATCCCAATCCGTCATGCAGGCGTGGCGGCGCTCCTGAGGCCGTTTCAGGTTGAAGTGGGCGGCCTCCCATTCGGTCAGCTCCTGCTGGGGCAGGGGCGCCCAGCCCCGGGCGGCATAAAAGGTCACCCACCGGCGATGCTCATACCGGGCCAGGGCCCACAGGGCCGTTTGCCGATCGGCGCCCGTATCCGACGCCAGCGTCCGCTTGTTGATTTCATCCCGCACCACTGCCCGGTTGGAGCTTTGGATAAAGGTATCCAGCCTGTTCCAATCCTTGATGTTGGGGTTCAGGGCCTTGTATTGCAGATGCACCTGCATAGCCTGCGCATCCTGGGCCCGCAGGATCAGCGTTTCGTAGGTCAGGGCTGTTTTTTCCTCCCGCACCCAGCGCACCCCGGGCAGGGCCGGCGGCTCCTCCCCGCCGTCCGCCGCCGCAAGGATCAGCGGGCGCCGGGCATCCTCAAGGCCCAGCCGATTCAGCAGCCTGCACAGCCGCCGGGCGGCCTCCACGCTTTGGGCGGCAGTGGGCAGGGCGATCACCACGCAGTCCGGGCGCAGGGCTTCGTCCGTCAGGCTGTCCGCCGTCATGCGCTGGGCGTCCCCGGCTTGCTTTTCGATATCCGCGTACATCCACAGGGCGGGATAATCCAGTCGGAAGGCCTCCCATTCCTCCTCCGCAGCCCCATAGACCCGGGCCTGCAGGCCCTTGCCCTGAGCCGTTTCAAAGGCGGCGTTTTCGCAAAAGCTCAAAAGGAACGCCCGGCTCAGCCGGTTAAAGCCCATCACCGCCAGGCGATAGGGCCGATCGGGCAGGAACACGCCCTCCCGCTCCCTGCCCAAGCCCTTCTCCTTCAGCCATTGGATAGGCCGGGCGCCGCTGATCGCCTCCTCAAAGAGCAGGTCTTCCCGGGAGGTGAGGCAAGCGTCGATATACTCGCACTTGAGATCGTCCAGCCGCAGGGCGCTGTCCTCCAGCACGGCGGTGACCCGGAAGGGGGTCTTTCCCGCCCGAAGGCCATCCAGCTTTTTCACCCGCTCCCCGTTCTTGCCCTGGTCGTCGGGCAGGATCAGCACATGATTGGTCTTTCCCATCCGGGCCTTTTCAAAGTAGCTTTCCGTCGCCGGCAGCACCTGCAGCGCGCCTTCCTGCTCCTCCTCCCGGAAGGGGATCCACACCACGGCGGGGTTGCTCACATGGGCGGACAGATCGCTTAGCACCTTTTCCGCGTCCCGCTGACTGCCCCAGAGCACATATACGTCGTGGTTCCTCTTCACCCGGAACCAGGCCATCAGCCGGTTCAGCGCCCGCCGGAAAAACAGCACGGCGACGGCACGCAGGGTATAGACGGATACGATGCAGAAAATCGCCACCCGCTGCAGGCCCGCCACGTCGTTGATATCTCCCCGGAAGGCCATGGCGGGGGGCGTGGAGTAGGCGCTCTTGAGCACCGTTTCGGTAAAGCCCTCCCAGGTAAAGGGCTGGCCCTTCATTTGGGCCGCCACCAGCATGCCGATGATGAACAGGTAATTATAAGCCACCGCCGTCACTGTGCGGGCCCGTTCCGTCCGATGACGCATCCAATACAGGATCAGCGCAAACCCCAGCACATAACCAGCCAACAGCATACCATCACTTCCCAATCCGGGTGTTTTTTTGTAGTATAGCATATTTCCCCGTCGATTGAAAAGAGAAAAAGTGCCCCCGGCAGGACCCGGAGCAAAATCCTGTCCTATTTTTGCAGGAAATCAACGCTTCGGCACAGAATATAGGTGCTATTCAAGCGTCAGCAGGATACGAAAGCCCCTGAAAGGATGAAAGCCCGTGGATCAGACCGCCTACTGCGCCTTTATCTCCTATCGGCATCAGAGCCCGGATCAGGAAATCGCCAAGCGGCTGCATACCCTCATCGAGCGCTACGCCGTCCCCGCCGGCATGAGGGAACAGGCGGGGGGCAGGCGCCTGGGCAAGGTGTTCCGGGATCAGGAGGAATTGCCCCTCTCCCCTAACCTGGGGAAGGATATCGAAACAGCGCTGGATAACAGCCAATGGCTCATCTGCGTCTGCTCTCCCCGATACCTGGAAAGCCGCTGGTGCTTGCGGGAGGTGGAATACTTCATCAGCCGCCACGGGCGGGACCGGGTGCTGGCCCTGCTGGCAGAAGGGGAACCCGCGGACAGCTTCCCGGATCTGATCCGCTTTGAAGCGGGCCCCGGCGGAAAGCGCGTGGAAACGGAGCCCTTGGCGGCGGACGTGCGGGGAAATACGGTCAAAGAGAGCCTTCGCAGGCTGAACAAGGAAAAGCTGCGCATCCTGGCGCCCATGCTGTCCGTCTCCTTCGACGGCCTCTATCAGCGGCAGAAGCGAAGAAACCTGCGAAGGGGCCTGGCCCTGTCCGGCGGGCTCATCGCTGCCCTGGGCGGCTTTCTGGCCTACGCCCTGGTGCAAAACGGGCGCATCGACGCCCAGCGGACGGCGGCGGCCCGGAACGAATGCGATCTGCTGGTGGAAAAATCCATTTACTATACCTCGGAGAACCGCCGGATGGAGGCCCGGCAGCTGGCCCTGGACGCCCATGCCGTATCCCAGACCATTGACGGCTACGGCGACGAAAGGATCCGGGATGCCCTGGCGGTTTCCTGCTACACGGGGGATTTCGCGGTGGAGGCCGAATTGGATCTCCCCGGGGTGGTGGATTTCACGGGCTTTCACAGCTTCTCTCCCGACGGGCGGTATGTCGCCGCCGCCGTCTCCACCGCCGAGGTGGCCTGCTGCGACGCCATGACGGGAGAAAGGCTGTGGGTCACGGCCCCCTTCAGCCATGCCGTTTCCTCTCTGGCCTGGAGCCCGGACGGCAGCCGCATCGCTATCTGCACCACCTGGGGCCATACCGTATGCCTGCTGGACGCGAAGACGGGCCAACGCCTGCAGCTGCGGGAGGATATCCCCGGGGGCTCCTGGCCTACCTGCACGGTATTCTGGCAGGATCGGCTGCTGGTCTGCGGGGTGGACGGCCTGCGATCCTACGACCCGGAGGATCTGAGCAGCTATACCCTCCTTTGCGACGCCCGCCAGCGCCAGTCCGATATCGCCCGGGTCTTTGACGGCGGGCGGTACATCGGCTGGCTCTCCGACGGGGCCACCCCGGAAATCCACCTGTACGACGCGGAAACCGGCGCCCATCTCATCCACGCCACCGAAAGCTGGATGAATCGCTACGCCCTGTCGCCCGACGGGACCGGCCTGTATGTGCGGGAATGGGGCAGCCATTACGTCCTGCGCCTTTCAGACGGGGAAAAGCTGTGGGAGCAGGAAGCCGCCCATACCGACGATTCGCTGATGAACGAGCCCCTGTGGACGGGGGACCTCATCTGGAGCTCCGGGGCGGTGTATGACGCCCAAACCGGGGAAAAGCGCTACGACTTAAACGGCAATTGCCTGGGCGTCACCCGGGACGGGCAGTATTTCCTCTGCGAAAACGGCGTCTATCGCCGATCGGACGGCAGCCTGTACGCCCAGGTGCCAGGCACGCTGCTGACGGCAGACGGTACCGGCGATCACATGCTGGTGAAAACGGAGATCATCAGCAAGGAGGCGTCTCCCGGCGCCGGAAGCCAGTTCACCATCGACGATTACCAAGGCGCCCTGACGGAGATCCCCGATTTCACCGAACCCGGGGAGGGTATGATCCGGGAGCTTTCGGATTTTTACGGCTCCAGCCAGACGGGCATTTACGCTCCCCGTGCCTATTGCAGCCCCAACGGGCGGTATTACATTATCACCAACACGGGCAGCTACGTGCCCATCTACGATCTGGCGGTCAGCGGGGAGCCCCTCCACCGCCTGTACGAATTCAACGGCTACAGCCAATCCCTTGCCCCCACGCCGAACCTGCCGGGCAGCACCAATCTGGTTTATTGTCCCCAGGTGGCGGGGGTGGCCTTCTCCCCGGACAGCCGCCTGGCTGCCTTCGCCGGGGTCAATGGGCTGGTGGCGGTGTATGAGCTGGAAACGGGCAGGCAGCTTTTTTCCTGGAACGACCTGCACGGCGGCGCGGCTCTTATGGGGATCAAGTTCAACCGGGAGGGCACGCTGATCATGGCGGCGGCCTACCGGGGCCTTGCCTACCGGGTCTATTCCGCCGTCAACGGCCTGACGCTTTACGCCATGCACGCGGAAAAGGAGGTCAGGGACTGGGGCTTTGACGAGGAAACGGGGGACGCCGTCGTGGTGTATCAGGACGGCAGCGCCCTGGCGGCGGATATCTTCACCACGCCGGAGGAATTGTACCGCTACGCGGAAGCGCTGCAAAGCAGAAACTGACCGCCATTTTCATCCAGTTTTAATCATTTTATCATGGTTTTTTTCTTTCCCTGCGGCTTCCTTTGTGCTATCCTATGGATGCGGGCGGCGGAAAGAGGCCCGCCGATTATGAGCGATAAAGAGGAGGAAACGAACATGAAAAAGCTTTGCAAGAGCAGCAGCCAGAAGATCCTCGCCGGGGTATGCGGCGGCATCGGCGAATACTTCAACGTGGACCCCACCCTGATCAGGCTGGGCTTCGTGGCGCTGTCCTTTATGTTCGGCGGCGGGCTGCTGGTGTATATCATCGCCGCCATCGTGATCCCCTCTGAAGGATAAAGCGCCCAACGGCAAGGCCGTCTCTCTAATAGGAGAGGCGGCTTTTTTTGCGGGCATTGTGTTTTTTCCCGGCGGATGCTATAATCATCAGCGGAATCAACAAAGGAGGCTGAGCATATGACCGTGACGGAGCAGCTCAACAGCGGCAGCATGTATCTCATCTGCGGCGGCATCATCTTCGTGATCGCCGTGATCTGCGTGATTTTTATGATTCGGGCCTGGAAGGCCGGCATCGCCCTGGGCATGGATAAAACCAGAATGCGCCGGGCCGTCACCTCCAGCGCCACCTTCTCCGTACTGCCCAGCGTGGGGATCTTGCTGGGGGTGCTGGCCTTAAGCGGCAGCCTGGGCACTCCCTGGCCCTGGCTGCGGCTTTCGGTGATCGGCGCGCTGCATTATGAGACCCAGGTGGCGGACGCGGCGGCGGAGCAATTGGGCGTCCGCCTGGGGGCCGATGCCATGACGCTGCCCGCCTTTTCCACCATCGCCCTGCTTATGAGCGTATGCATCATGTGGGGCATGATCCTCTCCTTCTTTTTCAACAAGCGCTATTCCGCCCGGCTCCGGCGGACCCCCAAGGAGGGCAAGGCCGACCGCGGGTTCGGGGACAGGGCCATGACCGCCATGTTCATCGGCATGGTGAGCGCCTACGTGGGCAGCTATATCGGCGCCTTCGTATCGGGGAACGGGCGCTTTACCTTTTCGGGGGATTTTACGCCCCTCATCGTGGTGGCTGTGGCGGCCCTCGCCATGGCGGTATTCACCTACTTTTCCGAAAGAAAAGGCAAAGCGTGGCTGGATAACTTTTCCATCGCCGGCAGCATGCTCATCGGCATGCTGTCCGCAGTGCTGATCGGCTGAGGGGAGGAAGAGAAACATGGAACGGGATACGTATTATCAGCAATATCTGCGCCGCACCCACCTGCTCGGGCGGGCGGTATCCGCCCTGTGCCTGATCCTGTTGGTGGGCGCGCCATTCCTGATCGGCCTGCTGCTGGGGGCCATGCCCGATCTGGGGGCCGTGGCCCGGGGCTTTGTTTCCGTGGGCCTGGTGTGGACGGTGAGCAGCGTGGTGGAATTTCTGGTTTATACGCCCATGCTGGGCAGCGGCGGCAGCTACCTGGCCTTCATCACCGGCAACCTCATCAACATGAAGATCCCCTGCGCCATGAACGCCAAGGAGCTGGTGGGGGCCAAATCCGGCACGGCGGAAAACGAGGTGATCTCCACCCTTTCCATCGCCACCTCCTCCCTGGTCACCATCCTGGTGCTGGCCCTGGGGGTCATGCTGCTCATTCCTCTGCAGCCCGTGCTGCAAAGCCCGGCGCTGCAGCCCGCCTTCGCCAACGTGGTGCCCGCCCTCTTCGGGGCCATGGCCTATAAATACTTCCGCAAGGACCCGAAGCTGGCGGCGATCCCCCTGTGCGTCATGGCGGTGCTGTTCATTCTGGCGCCCTCCCTCACCGCCTCCACCAGCTTTATGATCATCCCCAGCGGGGCCATCGCCATCCTGCTTAGCTACCTGGCCTTCCGCAAGGGGCAAAAGGAGGGGTAAGCCATGGCTGCGCTGTGGGTGCTGCTGGGCCTGCTGGGCCTGCTGCTGTTGCTGCTGCTCATCGCCCTCGTTCATACCCTTTCGATCCCCTCGCAAAAATCAACCTATGTGCCCTCCCCCGATCCCGCCCGGGCGGAGGCTTACGCCCGCACCCTTTCCCGCATGGTGCAGTATGATACCGTATCCGTGCCGGACACCGATCAGCGGGAAAAGTTTTTAGGCTTTCACGCCCTGCTCAGGGAGCTTTTCCCGCTGGTGCACGAGCAGCTTGAAAAGACGGAAATCGACGGCAACCTGCTCTTTTACTGGAAGGGAAAGTCCGCCGCCCGGCCCCTGGTGCTCATGAGCCACCAGGATGTGGTGCCCGCCGAGGGCGAATGGCTCCACGCTCCCTTTTCCGGGGATATTGCCGACGGCAAGGTGTGGGGCCGGGGCGCCAGCGACACCAAATGCTCCGTGATGGCCTTCTTCCAGGCGGTGGAGGAAATGCTGGCGGCGGGGTACGTGCCCGAAAACGACGTGTATCTTTCCTCCTCCTGCACCGAGGAATGGGCGGGGGACGGCTGCCCCAAGCTGGTGGCGGAGCTGGAACGCCGGGGCGTGAAGCCCTACCTGGTGTGCGACGAGGGCGGCGGAATCATCACCGATCCCATCGGCGGCATTCACGGCAATTTTGCCATGATCGGCGTATTTGAGAAGGGCAAGGCGGACGTGCGCTTTACCGCCGTATCCGACGGCGGGCACGCCAGCACCCCCAAGCCCCACTCCCCCATCGCCCGGCTTTCCGCCTTCGTCACCGAAATGGAGACCCGCTCCCCCTTCAAGCGCCGGATGCCCCGGGAAGTAGCCGCCATGTTCCGCACCCTGGCCCCTTACGCTTCCTTCCCGATGAAATTCGTGTTTACCAATCTGTGGCTCTTTAAGCCCCTCTTGCTTCGGGTGCTGCCCCTCATCGCCGCTCAGGCCGGGGCCATGATCCGCACCACCGCCGCCTTCACCATGCAGTCCGGCTCCGACGCCTTCAACGTGATGCCTCAGAAGGCCACCCTGGGGGCCAACCTGCGCTTCATTCCCCATCAGGGAATGGAAGAAAGCCTGCGCCTCCTGAAAAAGCGGGCGGACAAGCACGGCCTTACCATGGAGGTCTTCCACGCCAGCGATTTTACCGCCCCTGTGGATATCCATGGGGAGCCCTTCCAAACGGTGCAGCGGGTGGTGAGCGAGACTTTTCCCGGCTGTGCCGGCAGCCCCTACGTTATGACCGGGGCCACCGACGCCCGCTTCTATCAGAAAATTTGCGACAGCGTAGTCCGCTTCGCCCCGGTGATCTATGGCCCCGAGCAAATGAAGGGCATGCATGG
>CAJOPV010000121.1 GCA_905236495.1 uncultured Christensenellaceae bacterium | reverse complement strand
CAAGGAGCCGCGGCGGCCCCTTCCGCCATGACTGATTACTTCTCCTGCAATTGCTGCATCAGGTCGCTGACAAGGTTATTGAGGGAAGGGGCGGTTTTGATTTCGGAGGCCACCTTCTGGCAGGCGTGGTTGACGGTGGAATGATCCCGCCCGCCAAAGGCCTCGCCGATCATGGTCAGGGGCGCGCCCACCAGTTCCCGGGCGATATACATGGCGATCTGCCGGGGCACCGCCACGTCCCGGCTGCGGCGGGGGCTTTTCAGATCCTCCACGGTGACGCTGTAATAGGTCGCCACCGCGTCCATCACATCCTCGCAGGTGACGTGCCGGGGCTCGGACCGGGCGAAGATTTCCTTGAGGGCGTCCTCCGCCAGGGCCCGATCCACAGGCCGTCCCGTCAGGGAGGAATAGGCCACCAGCCGGGTGAGGCACCCTTCCAGCTCCCGGATATTGCTGGACACCCGCTCGGCGATCATGGTGAGCACGTCCGTATCCACCCGCAGCAATTCTTCCTCCGCTTTGCGCTGCAATATCGCCACCCGCGTTTCCAGGTCCGGCTTGGAGATATCGGCGATGAGGCCCCACTCAAAGCGGCTGCGAAGCCTCTCCTCCAGCTTGGCGATTTCCCGGGGCGGCTTATCGGAGGACAGGATGATCTGCTTCCCGGCGGTATGCAGGGCGTTGAAGGTATGGAAAAATTCCTCCTGGGTGCCCGTTTTGCCGGTGAGGAACTGGATGTCGTCCACCATCAGCACGTCGATATTGCGGTAGCGCTCCCGGAACTCGGCCTGATTGCGCTTGTTCAGGGAATTCACCATTTCGTTCATAAACGCTTCGGAGGTCACGTATTTGACCCGAAGCGTGGGCTTCTGGGCCAGCATATAATGCCCGATGGCGTGCATGAGGTGGGTCTTTCCCAGGCCCACGCCGCCGTAAATGAACAGGGGGTTATAGGCGTCCGCCGGGGCCTCCGCCACCGCCAGGGCCGCCGCGTGGGCGAAGCGGTTGTTGCTGCCCACCACGAAGGTATCGAAGGTGTATTTGGGGTTCAGGCTGCTTTCGTCCGCCGGCTTTTCGTCCGGGGTGATGCCCGCCCGGTACTCGTCCGCCTGGGCCGGGGTCAGGATCTGGGCCTTGATGGGCTTCCCCACCGCCTGGGACAGGGAATTGCTGATGAGCACGGAATACCGGGGCGTCACGAACTGGTGGTAAAAATCCGTCACCGCCTCAATAAAAAACTGGTCGCCGGAATAGCCCAGGGGGCGCAGGGCGGCTTTGATCCAGGTATTGAAGGTAAGCTCCGTCATATCGCCGTGCATAATGGCGCATGCGTTATCCCATAGCACCTGCTTATCCAATGTGCTCGTCTCCGCTTCTATGCAGCATTTGCATGATTATTTGCGTATCGCTGGGGCCCACAGGCCGAAAAAAGAACACCCGTCAGCGGTGCGTTTCGCCGCGGGCTGTGGATAACTTTTTGTGGAAAACTTCATTTCCCGTCAGCCACGCCCCTATCATAGCAGATTCCGCCCCGTTTTTCAAGGGGATTTCCTAATATCTTCCAGTTCCGGCCCCGTTTGCTTCATACAGACTGTTGATAACTTTCACTGCCACAAATAGTGTTGCCGCCCACGCGCCACCACAAGCCGTAGGCCCCGCCTGCCGGATTGAATTTATATTTATTCATCGTTCGCATAAATTTACACGGTTTTTACAGAATTTGAAAGGGCTGAAACAGAAATTTAAGAATTTGGAAATCCCCCGCAGCGGGAAAAGCGGGGCCGGGGAAAAGCCCCGGCGCTGGACAAACGGGCCCGAGTGTGGTATCTTTGGATAGACGAGGAAGGGAGGCGAAGGGCATGGCGGCGCTGACAGAGGTTACGGCGCTTTTGCAGCCCTGGCTGGGGGCGCAGCTGACGGCGGCGGTGATGCCCGCGGCGGAGGAGATCACCCGGCAGCTGAACGCCTACACCATCCGGCAGGACCCGGACGCCCTCTACCAAAGCCTGGACAGCCAGCTTTTCCGCGCCATCCACAGCGCCACCCAGGGCAGCATGCTGGTGGAAGCCCCGGACGGGGGCCGGGTGCGGATGCGGCTGGAGGACGTGAGCACCCTGGCGGACGAGATCCTCTGCCTGGCCTTATCCGAACTGCCCCTGGATCAAAAGCACCTGCAGGCCGTTGAGCAGTACGCCCTGCGGCGGGACAGCCTGGCGGCCCTGAAGGCGCTGTATCTGCATTTTGCTCCGCTGCAAACCCAGGCTGAGCTGAAGGCCATTGCTTCCCTCATCCGCAATTGCTATCCGGCCTTCCGCTGGCAGATGTGGCTGGATACCTAATCAAAAGAAGGTTCGATCATGGGAAAGATCATTTGCATCGCCAATCAGAAGGGCGGCGTGGGCAAGACCACCACGGCGGTGAACCTGGCGGCCTGCCTGGCGGAATGCGGCAAACGGGTGCTGCTTGTGGATATGGACCCCCAGGGCAACGCCACCAGCGGCCTGGGCATCCGGGCCGGGAAAAAGACGGTATATGAAGCGCTGCTGGGGGAATGCACCCTGGAGAGCGCCGTGGAAAAGACCCGGCAATCCGGGCTGTGCCTCTGCCCCGGGGATATCCGCCTGGCGGGGGCGGAATTGGAGCTGGCGGGGCTGGAGCGCCGGGAATACCGCATGCGGGCCGCCCTGGAGAGCGTCCGGGGGGATTACGATTTCCTGCTGGTGGATTGCCCGCCCTCCCTGGGCCTGCTCACCGTCAACGCCCTCACCGCCGCCCAAAGCGTGCTGATCCCCATTCAATGCGAGTATTACGCCCTGGAGGGGGTCACAGCGCTGATGAACACGGTGCAGCGGGTGCGAAAGGGGCTGAACCCCGCCCTGGAGATCGAAGGGGTGCTGCTCACCATGCTGGACGGGCGCACCAACCTGGGCCTTCAGGTGGTGGCGGAGGTGAAGCGCCACTTTAAGCAAAAGGTGTTCCGCACCACCGTGCCCCGGAACGTGCGTTTGGGGGAGGCCCCCAGCCACGGGCTGCCCATTCATCTGTATGACAGCCGCAGCACCGGGGCGGAGGCTTATCGCGCCCTGGCGCGGGAAGTGATCGCAAATAACCGTTGAGGTGAAGATACATGAAGAAGACCGGGCTGGGCCGGGGCCTGGACGCCCTGCTGCCCGAAAGCAGCGATACGGAAGGCGGCGTGCGCCTGATTTCCGTCACGGAACTGGACCCCAATCCCTCGCAGCCCCGCCGGGGCTTTGACGAAAGCGCCCTCCGCGCCCTGGCGGATTCCATCCTGGAAGCGGGGGTATTGCAGCCCCTGCTGGTGGTGGAGCAGGGAGGACGCTTCCGCATCGTGGCGGGGGAGCGCCGCTTCCGGGCCGCCCGCATCGCCGGGCTGGACGCCGTGCCCTGCATCGTCAGGGATATGACCCAGCGGGAGCAGATGGAGGCCGCCCTCATCGAAAACATCCAGCGGGAGGACCTGAATCCCATGGAAGAGGCCGCCGCCGTGCGGCAGCTGATGGATGATTTCAGCTACACCCAGGAGCAGGCCGCCAAACGGCTGGGCAAATCCCGCCCGGTCATCGCCAATCTGCTGCGGCTTTTGAACCTGCCCGAAAGCGTGCGTCAGGACGTAGCGGCGGGGCGCTTATCTGCCGGGCATGCCCGGGTGCTGGCGGGGCTTTCCGATGAAAAGCTGCAGGCAGCCCTGGCGGAGCGGGTCATCCGGGAGGGCCTCAGCGTCCGCGCCCTGGAAAAGCTGGCGGCGGCCCCGGCCCCCGCGCCCAAGCCTGCCCCCAAGCCCCTGCCTTTGGAGCTTCGGGACATGGAAAGCCGCATGCAGCAGACCTTCGGCCTTCGTACCCAATTCAAGGGCAGTCGGAAAAAGGGCCGTATCATTTTGCAGTATTACAGCGAGGATGAATTGGACAGGCTGTACCAATGCCTGGAAAAATTAGAGGAATCATAACATGAACAAACGCTGGGCCGCCCTGGCGCTTGCCGCCGTCCTTCTTTTATCCGCCTCCCGGGCCTTCGCCCTGACCGAGGATCAGGCCGCCCGGGCAAACAGCTACTTTGCCGGCATGTTTGACCGGGCGGAGGTGGTAAGCGGCGGCGTGCTGGTAACCCGGCAGGGGCAGCGCGTCTATTCCTTCTTCTGGGGCGGGCAAAGCAAAAGCGCCGCCCACCCGGTCACGGAAAAGACGGTGTTCAAGGTGGCCTCCGTCACCAAGCTCATCGCCGCCGTAGGGGTAATGCAGCTGGTGGAGGAAGGGAAGCTTTCCCTGGACGCGCCCCTGTGCCGATCCGACGGGACGCCCATCCGCAATCCCCGATACCCCAACAAGGACGTGACGCTGCGCCAGGCCATGAGCCACACCACCTCCCTCCTCCCCGCCGCCCCCTATATCGGCGCCCCCCGCTGGGAGCGCATCGACGAAACGGACAAGACCTATTTTTCCTCCGCAGCCCCGGGCAGCGCCTACGCCTACGCCAACCTGAACGGCGGTATCCTGTGCAGCGAAATCGAACGGGCCACGGGGCAGAATTTCAATACGTACATGACGGAGCAGATCTTTGAGCCCCTGGGCATCAACGCCTCCTTTTCCGCTCATCTGCTGCCCGATCCCACCCGCCTTGCCAACACCTACGACCCCCAGGGCCTGGTGTATCAGTCTGCGGCCCGGTATATCGAGCTGGACGCGGCGGAATACGACCCCGCCTGCGATCCCGCCAGCCATTACCGGGCTTCGGTAGGCGGGCTGTATATCAGCCTGGAGGGGCTGGAAAAGATCGGCGTTGCCCTGGCGGGGAACGGCACGGCGGATGGGGTGCGCCTCCTCTCCCCCGGCTCTGTCCGCCTGATGCGGCAGGATCAATCCCTCCTCCCCGGCAGCTCGGTCACGGGGCAAAGCCCCTACGGCCTGTGCACCTACCGGGTGGAGATCGAGGGCCGCGTCTGGTACGGGCATCAGGGCCGGTGGGAAGGGCTGCTGGCGGATCTGTTCTATGAGCCGGAAAGCGAAACGGTGGTGGTATTCGTGATGAACGGCCTGGCGGTCAGCTTCAGCGGAAAGGAAATCGCCACCCGCCCCGAGCGCGCCATCGCCTACGTCTCCCGCTGGATCGAAGACGCCCAGCCAAGTTTCGTCGTGGTAGAGGGCGAGTAAAACCCTGCAAGGGCAGCTTCAACGTGCGTATCTCTTCGGAGGTGCGCAGCGCATCCCCTTCGGGTCGGCTATCAGCCGCCCGCAGAGTATCAATAAACCCCGGGATAGCTCGAAAGGGCCTCAGCCCTTTCGACT
>CAJOPV010000120.1 GCA_905236495.1 uncultured Christensenellaceae bacterium | reverse complement strand
TCGCCATCGAAGCGGGCCTCCGCTTCGCCATCCGCGAAGGCGGTCACACCGTGGGCGCCGGCGCCGTGGTTCGCATGGTGGAATAATATCCGCTCAAGGCAATCAAGCCCGGCAGGTTTTGACCTGCCGGGTTTTTGCGTGGGCTTTTTTGTATAGAACCCCCTTGATCCGCCCAAATTATAGGAAGATAAAGGGGGAAGCAGCATGCAGATACGCACGGACCTTGCCATGGAAAGCCGGGATTGCGCCGCGGAAATAAGCGGCGTTACATCCCGCACATTGCGCCACGACGGGGTGGAGGAGATCCAGGTGGTGATCGAAACGGAGGAGGCGGAAAGGGCCCTGGGCAAGCCCCGGGGAAAGTATATCACGCTGTGCCATCCCGGCATCCTGCATGATTCCGCGGCGGATCGGATGACGCTGGCCCGGTGCGTATCCCAGGCGCTGACCGGCCTGCTGCCTCCCTTCGGCGATCTGATGGTGGTGGGCCTGGGAAACCGGCACGTGACGGCGGACGCCCTGGGCAGCCGGGTGGTGGAGGATATGCTGGTAACAAGGCATATGAAGGCCGTATCCGACGCGGAACTACGGGGCAGGCTGCGGGGCGTATGCGCCGTGGCCCCGGGGGTGCTGGGCATCACGGGGATGGAGACGGCGGAAATGGTGCAGGGCATCGTGGAAAAGGTACGTCCCGCCGCCGTCATCGCCATCGACGCCCTGGCAGCCCGGGATAGCGGACGCATCTGCACCACCGTGCAGATCACCGATACGGGCATACAGCCGGGCAGCGGCGTTGGCAATCACCGAAGGGGTCTGACGAAGGATACCCTGGGGGTGCCCGTCATCGCCATCGGGGTGCCCATGGTGGTGTATGCGGCGGTGATCGCCCGGGACGCCCTGGGCCTGCTGCTGAGCGACGCAGGCTTAGCCGAAACGGAGCATGAAGAGGCCATGGACGGGCTCATCGACAGGGTGACGAAAACGGGGCTGGGGGAGCTGGTGGTGACCCCCCGGGAGGTGGATGAGCTGGTGGGCCGGGTGGCCCGAATCTTGGCGGACGGGCTGAACATGGCCCTGCAGCCCAGGCTGTCCGAGGAAGAAATTCAATTGCTTTCGCATGACGGGCTATGACGGCGCATAGAATCATATGAGGTGATTCTATGGGACGGCGGAAAGCGGCAGTCGGTATGCTTTTATGTTTTTTGATCCTGGGAATGGGAATTGCCCGGGCGGAAGGGTTCACGATAGAGGTATTG
The DNA here is from genome assembly GCA_905236495.1 of uncultured Christensenellaceae bacterium. GTDB lineage: Bacteria > Bacillota > Clostridia > Christensenellales > Aristaeellaceae > RUG563. The sequence goes on along the minus strand of CAJOPV010000120.1, from coordinate 3,091 downwards.
AGCGTTTCTCCCACCGCTGTGAACGCCCGCCGGGTGTATATTTATCATACCCATACCTACGAGGCTTATGAAATGGATAAAGACAACGCCTACAAGCCCACGGAAGCCTACCGCACGGCGGATGAAAACTGCAACGTGGTGCGAATCGGGGAGGAGGTGGCCCGGTATCTTCGATCCGCCGGGGTTTATGTGTATCACGATACCACCGCCTATGAAATGCCCCGGCTTTCCACCGCCTATTCCCGATCCCTGGAGGGTATCCGAAAGGCGGCTCAGGAGGGGTATGACCTGTATATCGATCTGCACCGGGATTCCTATTCCCAGGGCAACGGCCCCAATACCGTATCCGTGGAGGGCACAGCTGCGGCGAGGCTTCTGATCCTGATCGGGCAGGGCACCGGCACCGGCTTTGACGAGCGCCCGGACTGGGAGAAAAACTATGTCGCTGCCCAGTATATCTGCGATGCCCTGAACCAACGGACGGAGGGATTATGCCGGGATGTGGCGCTGAAATCGGGGCGGTATAACCAGCAGGCGGCGGTTCCCAGCATGCTCATCGAGGTGGGGAACAACAAAAATACCCTGCCGGAAGCCCTTGCTGCCGCCGAGCCCCTGGCCCGGGCCATCTGCCAATACTTTGACCGGGCGGAAGAGCCCTGATTCGTTGCATTTTCCCGCTCTCCGTGCTATACTGTTGAAGCGGCGAAGGAGGGAAGGAGCATGGGCTATTCGCGCCGGCTGATGCAGCGGGAATGCGAAGGGGAATTGCGTCTGATCCGCACGGCGCTGCTTTCCCTGTTCATTGCCGCTATCGCGGTGATCTGGATCGCGTATGCCGGGCGAAAGGAACCGACGCCCCGGGATATCCTCTTGTTCGCCGGGCTGCCCGTGGCTGCGGGAGGCGTTCTTTGGGGGCTGTATCTGACACTGACCCGGGATGAATGGCTGATCCGCCATTCCCGGTACGGGCAGGCCCTGAAGGCCCTGGGCGACGCCCCGGCGCTGATCAAGCAGATCGACGAGGAAGCGAAAACGGGCCGGCACATCCCTCACGGGGCGCTGCTTCACAGCTTCCTGATCCTATATTTGATCGATACGGCGTCCAGGCGTCCGGGCAAAGCATACGCCCTGCCCATACCGGCGCAAAACATCCGGCGGCTTGCGCTTTCCCGGGACGCGGAAAAGGGCGTGTGGATCGCCCCCATGGACGATATTCAGGCCCTTTGCAGGGTACGGGTGGAGGAAGCGGAGGAATGGGAGGAAATCCTTCGCTGGTGCGAGGCACAGGAGATAGAAACGATATGGAGCCATTGATGAATGCCGCCCCCGTGGGTATGTTTGACAGCGGCCTGGGGGGCATCAGCGTGCTTCGGGAAGCGGTGAAAATGCTGCCCCGGGAAAAGTTCATCTTTTTCGGCGATACCGCCAACGCCCCCTACGGCACCAAGCCCAGGGAAGAGGTGCTCAGGCTTTCCCGCCGGGCGGTGGATTTTTTGCTGGAGAAGGGCTGCAAGGCCATCCTCATCGCCTGCAATACCGCCACCAGCGCGGCGGCGGCGGACCTGCGGCTGGAATATGCCCAGGCGCCCATCATTGGCATGGAGCCGGCGCTGAAGCCCGCTTCGCTGCTCCGGCGGGAGGGGATCGTGCTGTCTCTGGCTACGCCGGGCACCATCGCGGGGGAAAAGTACGCCCATCTGATGGAGCGGTTCGGGGAGGGCGTCATTTCCCTGCCCTGCCCGGGGCTGATGGAATTTGTGGAACGGATGGAGATGGAAGGCCCGGCGGTGGAAAACTACCTTCGGGCGCTGCTGGCCCCGTACAAGGACGCCCGGGTGGATGCGGTGGTGCTGGGGTGCACCCATTATGTGTTCCTGCGCCCGGTTTTATCCCGCATGCTGCCCGGGGTGCCCCTGGTGGATGGCAACGAAGGCACGGTGCGGCAGTTAAAAAACAGGCTGATGGAAAAAGGCTGGCTGAACGAATCGGGCCCCGGGGGAACGGAGCTGTATTCCTCCGGCGGTGAGCAGGCAGTTATGACGATGGCGCGGCTTTTGTCCGCTGAATAAACAGGAGAAAGGAAATCTACATGAGCATCAAGATCACGTCCGACAGCACCTGCGATCTTTCCCGGGAATTGCTGGACCGATACGATATAACCCTGGCCCCGCTTTCCGTCATCATGGACGGACGGGCCTATAAGGACGGAGTGGAGATCGAGCCCCGGGATATCTTTTCCCACGTGGAGCGGGGCGGCGCGCTGTGCAGCACCTCGGCGGTGAACGTGGACGATTACCGGGCGCTGTTTGAAAGGCTGTCGGGGGAATACGAAGCGGTGATCCATATTACCATCGGCTCCGGCTTTTCCGCCTGCTATCAGAACGCTTCCATCGCCGCATCCAGCTTCCCCAACGTGCACGTAGTCGATAGCCAGAACCTTTCCACGGGCCAGGGGCATCTGGTGATCGAGGCGGCCCAGCTGGCAAAGGAGGGCGTCAACGCCATCGAAATCTGCAGCCGCCTGAACGCCATGCGCAGCCGGGTGCAAGCCAGCTTCATCCTGGATCGGCTGGATTACATGCAAAAGGGAGGCCGCTGCTCCGCCGTGGTGGCGCTGGGCGGCAAGCTGCTGAAAATCAAGCCCTGCATCGCCGTTCGGGATAACGCCATGGGCATGGCGGATAAGTACCGGGGCAGCTTTGACAAGTGCGTGGAAAAGTACGTGAAGGACTGCCTGAAGGATCGGAAGGACCTGCGGCTGGACCGCATCTTCATCACCCATTCCCCTGTGGATGAAGGCGCCGTTCAGGCCGCCCGGGAGACCATCCGCAAGTATGCTGATTTTGCGGAGATCCTGGAGACCTCCGCCGGGTGCACCGTTTCCTGCCATTGCGGGCCGGGCACGCTGGGCGTTTTGTTCCTGACGAAATAAAATATTGTCCAAAGAGACCCGTGGAGAGGGAGGCACTTCGTAAGGAAGCGCCTCCTTTATTTCATATATTTTCCGAGAAGGAAAACATATAAAACGGCTAAAGCCCTTGTAAATAAAAGACTTTAGCCGTTTTACTATGCCGTTTTGTCGCTTATTTGT
>CAJOPV010000119.1 GCA_905236495.1 uncultured Christensenellaceae bacterium | reverse complement strand
GCTGCTGAACTGGATGCTGATCCACGGCAATTTAGGGGCGCCCGCCATGGGGGTGCAGGGCGCGGCGCTGGCGACGGTTCTGTCCCAGGCCATCAACATTCTGGTGGTGCTCACCCTGGCCCGGATCTGCCGCCATCCGTACCTGACGGCGTTCCGCCGGCATTTCCGCTGGGGCGCCGCCTTCATCCGAATCTATCTGAAAAAATGCTTTCCCATCATCTGCAACGAGGTGCTCATCGGCGTGGGCAATATGGCTATCAATATCGTGCTGGGGCGTCAGCCGGAGGAGGCCATCGCCGCCCTGGCTGTTTTCCGTACGCTGGAAGGACTGGTGATCGGGTTCTTTGCCGGGTTTTCCAACGCGGCCTCGGTGCTGGTGGGCACGGAGGTGGGCGCAGGGCGCCTGCAGGTGGCCTACGGGCGGGCCTGGCGGCTGGTGTATCTTTGCCAGGGCTTCATATTGCTGCTGGGCCTGGCCCTCATCGGGCTGCATATGCCCATCCTGACCCTCATGGGCATGCAGGGGGAAAGCTTCCGCCTGGCCTTCGGCATGATCTGCATTTACACGGCGTTTGGGGTAATCCGCATGGGCAACTGGACGCAGAACGATACCTTCCGCTCCGCAGGGGACGCCACCTTCGGCACGGTGCTGGAGATCGTGTTCATGTGGCTGATGGTGGTGCCCTGCGTTTGCCTGTCTGGCCTGGTTTTCCATGCGCCCACGCTGTTGATCTTCGCCCTGTGCTATGTGGATGAGCCCATCCGTTATGGCCTGATGCAGCGCCATCTGTACTCGGGAAAATGGATTCGCCCGGTAACGCCGGAGGGCATGGCGGCCCTGGAAGGCTTTCATCCCGGGGCCGGGATGGGCTGATCCGCTCTCCGCGGGGATTGTTTTTTCAAAGCCTTGCATTCGCCGGTAAATTCGGGTAATATAGGGATGGCGTTCCAAAGCGAAAAAACGAGGTGGAAATCATGAAAAGGCTGCACATGGGAAGCGCGCACTGCGCCCTGGACCTGGGCGACGGCAGCGAACGGGCCGCATACGTGAATCAGGATTATATCCTGCATAAGCTGGGCCGCCCTCACCGGGCGGTGAACATCATGTTTACCTATTATCCTCACGATCAGGAATGGCCCGCCCGGATCTCCGTGGCCTGGAAGGATCGGAACGTCACCTTCGCCTGGGATTATCCCTATGACGATTACGAGCCCTACGGCGTGAACGGGCAGCCCTTTGAGCAGATGCGGGATATCCGCCGCCACGGGCAGGACGTGCTGCTGACCCTGACGCTGGACTGCGGCCTCACCGACGGGGAGCTGCGCGGCATCGCCCGGCAGCTTCGTCCCTTCGGGCGCATGATGATCCGCATCAACCACGAGTGCTGCGGCACCTGGTTCCAGCATAATAAGCGCTATACCTATCCCCAGGTGGGGGCCTTCTTCATCCGCTTCACGAAAATCCTCCATCAGGAAGCGCCCAACGTAAAGACAATTTTCTGCGGGGGCTGGGCCCTGGAGGACGGGCACATGGAGCAGGAGGAGGCCTTCCGTGATTGCTACGCCGCCGCCGATCTGTGGAGCTGCGATACCTACCCCGCGCTGCATTTCGGCTGGCCCTACGATATCGCCGAGGTGGGCGGCGGCAAGTATAAAGCCGATACCATCAGCCAGATGGTGGATCAGTTCACGCGCACCCACCGCCGGGCCGTGGAGCTGGCAGGCGAAAGCAAGCCCATGATCACCGCCGAATTCAACACCGACGGCGACGTGACCGGCCCCCGGATGCAGGGGGAATCGGTGGTGCGCTTCGCCCATTACTGGCGGGATCACAGGGTGGATTGGTTCAAATCCATAAGCCTCTATCAGTTCCGGGATCAGGGCCGCCTGGGCCTGGAATGCCAGGACCCCAATAACCCCGCCGTGGGCGTGGAGCAGCCTTTGCTTGCCCAGTACCGGGATCAGGTGCTGCATGATCCCTGGTTCATGCCGGAAATGACGGAGGGAGAGGAGATCGCCTTCCCCGCGGCCCTGCGCTGGGGCGGCGCGGAGGACGCGGACGGCGTCGCCATCCCCCTCTCCTTCGAGGGCACCCCCGAGTTTTGCGAAATGACGGTGGAGCAGCCCATCGGCCTCATGGCGGAGCTGAACGGACGCTGGTTCTATAAAGCCCCCGGCGTCAAAACCATCGATATGATGAGCGCCTTTTTCGATAAGCCCCTGTCCGGCCCCGCCGTGCTGACGCTGCGGCTGTTCGCGCCGCCTCAGGACGGCGTGAACGTGGAGGACGGGCATGAAGACTGGCTGACGAATTATTACGCCACGCTGGAAAAGGCCCCCGAAATGCGCATCCGCTACGAGGTGCCGGGAGTCGTGAAGTGAACGGAAGAGAGGATAAGGCAGCATGAGCAACCGCATCATCACCATCAGCCGGGAATTCGGCAGCGGCGGCAGAACCATCGGGCGCATGGCAGCCCAAAAGCTGGGCATCCCCTGCTACGATCAGGAGCTGATCGAGAAAATCGCCCAGGAAAGCGGCATCGTGAAAACCTATGTGGAGGAGAAATCCGAAAACATCGAGGGCGGCTGGCTCTCCTTCGCCGTGGGCCGGGATTATTACGGGCATTCCCTCCAGGATGATCTTTTCCGCGCCCAGACCAAGGTGATCCGGGAGCTGGCGGAAAAGGAAAGCTGCGTCATTATCGGGCGGTGCTCCGATTATATCCTCCGGGATTTTGATAACGTGCTCACCGTGTTCATCCACGCCTCCATGGAAAAACGGGCCGAGCGCATCGTGACCCAGTACGGCGAAACGGAAAAGGACCCCGTCGCCCGCCTGAAGGAAAAGGATAAAAAGCGGAAGGCTTATTACCAGCTCTATACCGATCGGCAGTGGGGCGAAACGGAGAATTACCACATCGCCCTGGACAGCGGCGCCCTGGGGCTGGACCGCTGCGCCGAGGTGATCGCCAGCTTATATTGAAACACGCCGGGGGGCTCCGCGGCCCCTTCAGGGCATCGAAAGCCAAAAGGGCTGGGGCCCTTTCGGGCTATCCCGGGGTTTATGGATGGGTTTGGGGGCTGAAAAAGCCCCCTTTTCTCATGCGCCTTGCCGTTTCCTGCGTTTGATCAAATAATAACTCACTTCCAGCGCGCAGCAGCTCATCCATCCCACAGGATAGCCGAAGCCCACCAGGAAGGGGGTATTGGCGATAAAGCGGGTGACGATGAAAAGGTAGCTCTGCCGCAAGGCCACGAAGGTGAGCAGCATGATCGCCATAGGCCCCCGGGAATCCCCCCGGCCCCGGAGGGCGCCCGCCAGCACATGGTTGACGCAGTTGAAGAGCAGGAAAGCCGTATTGGCCCGGAGGAACAAAACGCCGTAATCGATCACGGACTGATCCTGGCTGAAGAGGCGCACGGCCTGCTCCGTCAACAGATACAGCGCCGCGGCGATCACCGCCGTCACCCCCAGGGACATGCCCATGGCCGCTACCGTGCCTTTGTCGGCCCGGTCCTCCCGCCCGGCGCCCACGTTCTGGCTGACGAAGGTGGTGGCTGCCATGGCAACGCTGCTCATGGGCAGCATGATGAACTGATCCAGCTTATTATAGCAGCCCCATCCCGCCATGCAGCCGGAGCCGAAATAATTGATATAGGATTGCACGAACACATTGGAAAACGCCGTGATGACCGATTGGATGCCGGCGGGCAGCCCCACCTGGAAGATTTGCCTGAGCACTTTGCCCTCCACCCGCAGATCCTTCCAGCTCAGGCGATAGATTTCCTTGGTGCGGGTGAGCAAAAGCAGCGTCAGCGCGGCGGAAATGAACTGGGCGATGATGGTGGCCCAGGCCACGCCCTCGATCTTCGCATTCAGCTTCAGCACGAAAAACAGGTCCAGCGCGATATTCATCAGGCTGGTAAAGATCAGGAACAGGAGGGGCCGGGTGGTATCCCCCACCGCTCGGAGGATGCCGCTGCCCATGTTATAGATCAGCAGCCCCGAAATGCCCAGGAAATAAATGGTGAGGTAGGCGGCGGCGTCCTCCATCACGTCATCCGGCGTTGACATGAAGCGCAGCATGGGCCGCACCCCGATGACGCCGATCGCCGTGAACAGCACGCAAAACAGAAGCGTCATCGCCATGGTGGTTTCGATGGCCCGGTGCAGCCTGCCGTAATCCTTGGCCCCGAAGTGCCGGGCGATCACCACCCCGGCGCCTACGGAAAAGCCGTTGAAAAAAAACACCAGGATATTGACGATCATGGTGGTGGAATTGACGGCTGCCAGGGCCTCCTTGCTCACGTACTGCCCCACCACGATGGAGTCCACCGTGTTATACAGCATCTGAAACACGTTCCCCACCATCAGCGGCAGGGAAAACAGCAGCAGCTGCTTTACGATGGACCCTTCCGTCATATCCCGCGTGGCGCCGAAATGCCTCATGCTCCTCCCCATTTCCTTTGGTATCCCCGCCTGATTATACCCCCTCCTTTTTGATTTCGCAAGGCCGACAGGCCGTCCGGCCTCGTATTTTCGTTGAAGAATTCCGTTTCTTGTGGTATTATAAGGAATGAACTAAGGTTAAAGGCATGGGACAAAATAGAAAAGGAGGCGCAGACATATGGAACTGGCAGGCAAAAAATCCATCATCAACCCGGAGGGGGTATTCATCATCGGCACCTACGATGAAAACGGCGTACCCAACGCCATGAACGCCGCCTGGGGCATGCAGAGCGATAT
>CAJOPV010000118.1 GCA_905236495.1 uncultured Christensenellaceae bacterium | reverse complement strand
TTTGCGACCGTAAAATGAGCGTTTCCGGGCAGACATGCCCGGAAACGCCATTTTACAGCAAATTGATGCAATCCATCGAAAGTCTGTCTGCAGACTTTCGATGGCAGAGCATCGACTTTGTCGATGCTCTGCAACGCCGCTGCGGATCGCAGTGACGTTAACCGTTTTTTGAGGGGAGCGTCAGGCGGCGGGCTGTTCCTCAGCGGGGGTTTCCTCCGCCGGGGTTTCCTCCGTCAGGCTTTCCACGGCCTCATCCACCTTTTCCTCCAGCTGGTTGAGCACCACTTCGCCCACGCCGTCCTCGGTGGCAACGGTATTTTCCAGGCCGTCCCGCTTGGCGCAGAAGTAGCACAGCTTCACCCGGTTGGCGGCGATGGCCTGCTCCACGCTGCCGGCCACCAGCTCATCCGTCTGGTTCAGGGTCTGGCAGTCCTCATGGGTGTGATAGGCCTTGCCGGAGCGGGTGTTGGTCCAATACACGGTGGTGGTGATGGCCTCCATGGCAGCTTCTTTCTGCTCCTTGGAGACGGGGTTGTAATCGATGCTGCTGGCGCCGCCGATGAGCAGCGCCGCCACCGCCACGATGGCGCCCACCTTCTTGATCTTGGGGTCGGCATCCTTGTTGGTCGCCAGGATCACGATGAAGGGCACGAAGGCCAGCACGGCGACGATCAGCCCCAGGTTATTCCACAGCCAGAACAGGGCCTTGTTCTTTTCGGACATGGGGTTGATGTGGTTGGCCTTTTTCCACAGCTGGCTGCCGATAATGAGGCAGATCAGATCCAGCACCAGCAGCACCGCCACCGGCACCCACAGGGGCATGCTGTCCAGGAACTTGGGGGCGAATTTTTCCACCGCCACCAGCAGCGCCAGGATCTCAAACCCGATCGCCAGCACCCACAGCACGATGGCGCCGATGCGCAGCCCCACGGTGCTCTGATGGGTCTGGTTCGCCAGGGCCTGGGCCACTTCCTTGGCGGCTTGCTCCTTGGTGGTCTGCTGGCCCGTGGTAGCGGAATAGATCTTATGCGCTTTCTTCTGGGGGGTCTTATTTTCCGACACGATGCATCTCTCCTATCCTTCCAAGATTGGTACCCCTCCATTATACATGAAAAATCTGTATTTTCAATAAATTGTAGAAAACTTTCTTGACGAAACACAATATTATGTGCATAATGAGAAAAAATGGGTAAGGAGATGAGCTATCCATGGATATAAGTTCGATGCTCAATACGCTGCTGGGCGGCGATACGGTGAAGCAGGTGAGCCGCAGCAGCGGCGCCAGCGAAAACGAGGTGCGGGGGGTGCTCTCCTCCGTGCTCCCGGCGCTGCTGGGCGGCGGCAGCGCGGACAGCGCGGCCCAGAACGCCAGCCAGGAAACGGGTCTGGGGCTGGATAAGATCATGTCCATCATCACCGCCGTTTGGCCCCTTCTGCAAAGCCTGCTGGGCGGCGGCGATTCTTCCTCCTCCTCCGGCGGCGGGCTGGGGGGATTGCTGACGGGCCTGCTGGGGGGCTCCTCCGGCAGCAGTTCTTCTTCCTCCTCCGGCGGGCTGGGCAGCCTGCTGATGGGGCTGCTGGGAGGCTCCTCCGGCGGCACGGAAACGGCTGCCGCGGCTTCTTCCTCCCCCACCGTCATCAAGAACCCCAATAAGAAGACCACCGCAAAAAAGACCGCCACGGTGAAGAAAACGACTGCCACCGCCAAGAAGACCGCCTCCACTGCCGCCAAGAAGACCGCCACGGCGAAGAAAACGACTGCCGCCGCCCAAAAAAACGCCTCCACATCCGCCAGGAAGACCACCACGGCAAAGAAAACCACCGGGAAAAAGTGAGCCTTTTCAGGCAGAAAGGCGCAAACAAATGAGCAGGCGTTTATTGGCTTTGATCCTGGCGGCGCTGATGCTTATGTCCCTTTGCCCCGCAGGGGCCGAGGACGGGGACGTTTGGTATCTGCGGCTTATCAGCGCGCCGAGGGATGCGGAATACGTGGATTTCGGCAAGGTGAAGGTATCCGATTTCGAGGCGTTTTACGCCTTTCTTTCCCAGCTTCCCAACGTAAAAAAGGTGGATATGTTCGCCAACGCACTGCGGGTGACCCAGTGCGAGGAGATTGCCGATCGGTTCCCGGATATCGAATTCGGCTGGACCATCGTCATCAAGGATAACACCCATACGCATACCATCCGCACGGATATGACCGCCTATTCCACGCTGCATATCAACGGCTATAACCCCCACGGCAATGTGCTGGCAAGGGCGTTCCGCTTCTGCAGACACCTAAAGGCGCTGGATTTCGGGCATAACACGGTGGATACCCTGGATTTCCTTTATGAGCTGCCGGAATTGCGGGTGCTCATCATCGCCTGCAACCAGATCAGCGATATCACCCCCATCGCCAGCCTGAAGCACCTGGAATATCTGGAGATATTCAACAACGATATCACCGATATCTCTCCCCTGGCGGGGCTGACGACCCTTATCGATCTCAACATGGGCTATAACCGGGTGGAGGATTACACGCCGCTGCTGGGGCTCAAGAATCTCAAGCGCCTGTGGCTGTACCGCTCCAACAGCAAGAAGGTGGATAAGCCGGTGCCCAAGGACGTGGTCGCCATGCTGAAGGAAGCCCTGCCCGATACCCACATCGATACCGTCAGCGAGCCGTCTCTGGGCGGCTGGCGGGATGAAAACCACCCCCATCGGCAGATCGTGTTCCGCATGATGCGCACCAACGTCTATGAGCCCTTCCCCGATTCCTGGCCCGAAATTGAAGAATAGAAAGCCTACCCCTTGAGGCAGACTGAGCCCCAAGGGGTGCTTGCATGGTTGGGGGAATTCAAAATGTGCGGACGGTTTTTCGTGGAAGGGGAAAGCGAGAACGAATTGCTTTCCCGCATGATCCGGGAGGCGGAACGGCGGCAGCGGGCCCTCACAGGGGAGGAAACCGTAGCCCGGGGGGAGGTATTTCCCACCGCCGTGATAGCGGCCCTGGCAATGGGCAGGAACGGGCAGCCGGGGGCCTTCCCCATGGAATGGGGCTTTCACCGGCCCGGCGGCAAGGGCCTGATCATCAATACCCGCAGCGAAACGGCGCTGGATAAGCCCCTGTTCCGCGCCGCCATGCTGGAGCGCCGCTGCCTGGTCCCCTGCTCCTGGTATTTCGAGTGGGGGGAGGGGCCTTCCCTGCAGATTCAGGCGGAAGCTGCCGGCAAAGGCGGAAAGGCTGCCAAAACCAAATACGCCATCCGCCCGGAGGCCCCGGGGATCCTGTATCTGGCGGGCATTTACCGCTATGAAGCGGCCCGGACGCTGCCGGCGCTTTCCATTCTCACCCGTCCCCCCGCCGCTTCCATCGCCTTTATTCACGATCGGATGCCCGTGATCTTTTCGGAAAAGAACCGGGACGCATGGCTGGATCGGGCCGCCGACCCCCGGCAGGCCCTGACGCTGTGCGAACAGGATATGATCTTCCGCGCCGCGTGACGCGAAAAAAACAAAGGATGGAGGGTTCCCCTTGCTGCCCGAAACCAGCGTCAGCTTCCGCACCGAAAACGAAAAGCTGCAGAAGGTCTATGCGGAGGCGGAAAAAAAGTGCCGCGGCAACCTGCGGTCGTTTGGCGGCGATCGGGTGCTGGTGGAGGGGGGCGGCTACGAAAAAATCTGGCTGGAGACCCAGCCCATGGGCGGGGAAATGTACGCCCTGCGGGAGCTGCAAACGGCGCTGAATAATTGCCTCCTGTTCATGCGGCATCAGCGCCGAGACGGGCGGCTGCCCGGCTCCATCCGCTGCGAAAACGGCAGGGTGGAGCCCCAATTCGATAAATACCAGGGCTTTTGCTTTCCCTTCTCCGCCCTGAACCTGTATTTCCTTGCCGGGCGGGACCGGCATTATCTGCAGCAGCTCAAGGATACCCTGATCCGCTTTGACGCCTGCCTTTGGCGCACCCGGAGCCTCAGGGACGACGGGCTGCTGCGCTCCTTCTGCGTCTATGATACGGGGGAGGATCTGGCCCTGCGCTACGGCGACGCTCCCTGCTGGTGGAGCGGGGATACGCCTCCCCGGGGGTATCAGGCGGTGCCCATGGCATCCATGGACGTAACCAGCTGGAGCTATGCCTGCCGGGACACCTTGGCAGCCATCTGCCGCCTGGAGGGGGACGGCGCCCGGGCGGAGGAATGGGCCCGGCAGGCGGAGCTGGTCAGGGCCGCTTTGCGCCGGGAATTATGGGATGAAAAGCGAGGCGCTCTGTATGACCGAGGCCCTAACGGGCGGGCCATCGATATCCTGTGCCACAATCCCCTGCGCTGCATGTATTGGGGTTCCCTCTCCCGGAACATGGCGGATCGGTTTGTCCGGGAGCATCTTTTGAACCCCCGGGAATTTTGGACGCCTTTCCCCCTGCCCAGCGTAGCGGCGAACGACCCCGCCTTCCGCAACGCCCCGGAAAACAATTGGAGCGGTCAGCCCCAGGGCCTCACCTATCAAAGGGCCATTCTGGCCCTGGAAAACTACGGCTATGACGATATCGTGACCCGGCTGGGAGAAAAGCTGATGGACGCCGTTTCGGAAAACGGCTGCCGCTTCACCCAGCAGTTCGATCCCTTCACGGGCAAGCCCTCCCTGGTGTATGAAAAGACCCACCGGCCCCTGGCAGCCGGGGAGGACGGCCCCGTTCAGGACGCCTACGGCCCCACCCTGCTTGCCGTGCTGGAATACATCGCCCACCGCTTCGGCATCCATCCTCATCTGGGGCAGGTATGGTTCAGTTTAGGCCGCGGGAATGCCTACGAATATGAAGCGGCCTTCGCCCATCACCGCTACGGTATTTACAGCGACGGTCGCCGGGCGGAAATCCGGGTGGACGGCAAATCGATGCACCGGGGCGACTGCGGCGCCCGGGTGACAACCGACGAGGCGGGCCGCGTCCTCAGCGTTCGGACGCTTGCCATCTGAGCAGCACAAATTTTTTGTCGCCATTCAGCCTTCAGGAAAGCAAGAATAGAAACCAATTGCTTGCAGAATTCATTCCTTGCGTTTTTTCCGTTTGGAAATCCCGCGGAGATTTTAGGAAAAACCGCAGAGGGTTCCCGAAAAGGGGAAGCATTCCCCTTTCGCGTTACCCGCCAGCCGCAGGCTGAATGATAACATTTTTTATTTTGCCCGTAAATTCTCAAAGTAAATGCAACAGTAGTAAAGCAGGTTGCAGTTACTGGAAGAAATAGCAGCAGTAAGAAAGAGAAAAAAAGA
>CAJOPV010000117.1 GCA_905236495.1 uncultured Christensenellaceae bacterium | reverse complement strand
GTAGCAGCGCTACGTTGACCGGAATGAAGCAACGCCAGAGAGGAAAAGACGCCCGAAGACGGAAGGATTTTAGGTTTGAATTAGTATTACCCCTCCTGCATCAAAAGCTGACATTCATGTTTTCCATGGTGTCGATCACCACGACACAATCCGGCTGCACATTCTGCATCACCAGCTTCATGATGTTTTCCGGGATCGCCACGCAGCCTCCGGTCCAGGGCTTTTCCGGGCCCAGACAATGCAGGAAGATAGCGGAGCCCCGGCCTGGCGTGCCCTCCTCGTTAAAGCTGATGTTCAGGCAGTACTGATACTGGTATTCATAATCCACGATATGCTCGCTGTTTTCCATATTCAGCTCGGGCACTTCGCTGAGCCGGACCATTTCATTATAGGAGCGGTCAAAATCCCCGGACCAGTAAATATCGTCGTCCGCCTGGAGATAGGGCATTTGACAGCCGGGGTCCTCCGCGATACCGAAGGCAGCGGTGAAATGATAGGTGCCGATAGGGGTCTGAGCGCAGCCTTCCGCGTGATCGGCGTCCAGGCACAGGCCGTTTTTCCCCACAAAGCCCGGCGTGGAAAGGACGCGCTGCCACTGGCCGTTTTCATCCCGATGATGCAGGGAGACGCTGGCGGCCGTGCTGTCCATGCCGAACCCTGCCACGATGAAAAGCTGCTTTACGTTTTCATCCTGAGCGGCGGGTAATGCCCTGACCCATTCCGGAGATTCCACCGTTTGCTGGATGGAGGCGTGCAGTCCATCCTCCGCCAGGGCAGAGCCGCAGGTCAGAACGAATACCAGAAGAAATAGCACGATCATCTTTTTCATCTTGTTTCTCTCCTTTTATTGATTGCGATGAATCCGTTTGATGCCGGGGATAATGGCCCGCTGGGGGCACACCAGGATGCACAGATGACAGCCAACGCATTGTTTTCCGTTCAGCCTGGGATGGCGGCTTTCGTCCAGCTTGATCGCCTGATGCCCGCCATCCGCGCAGGAGATTTGGCAGCGCCCGCAGCCGATGCAGCGCTCCCGATTGAACTGCGGGAAAATGATCGTATCTCTTTCCAGCGTATCGGTGGTGGGGCTGAGGGAATCCAGGGCCAGGCCCATGGCTTCCCCGACGCTGTGGAAGCCCTTTTCCTTCAGATACAGGTTCAAGCCCGCTTTCAGATCGTCGATGATCCGATAGCCGTACTGCATCACGGCGGTGGTCACCTGGAGGGAGCCCGCCCCCAGCAGGATGAACTCCAGCGCGTCCCGCCAGGTTTCGATGCCGCCCATGGCACTTAGGTGCATCCCCCGCAAGGCCGGATTCTGGCCCAATTCCGCGATAAAGCGCAGGGCGATGGGCTTGACGGCGTTGCCGCTGTACCCGCCCACGGCGCTGTGCCCGTGCACGGCGGGGGCGGACACATAGGTGTGCGGGTTGATGCCCACGATGGATTTGATGGTGTTGATGGCGGCGATGCCATCCGCGCCGCCCCGCCTGGCGGCTTCGGCGGCGGGGCTCATGTTCGCCACGTTGGGCGTCAGCTTCGCCAGCACGGGAATGGAGCAGGCTTGCTTTGCCGCCCGGGTAAAGCGCTCCACCAGCTCGGGCACCTGCCCGATGTCCGATCCCAGGCCGCCCTCCGCCATGTTGGGACAGGAGAAATTCAGCTCCACCGCGTCCGCGCCGTTCTCCTGGCAGAGCCGGGCCAACTCGCCCCATTCCTGCTCGTTCTGCCCCATGATGGAGGCCAGGATGAATTTGGAGGGATACCCGGCTTTCAGCCTGCGGAAGATTTCCATATTCTCCGCCACGCTGTGGTCGGAAAGCTGCTCGATGTTCTTAAAGCCAATGATGCCGCCGTCACTGCCGGTCAGAGCGGAAAAGCGGGGCGAGGCTTCGTGGATATCCAGGGTGCAGATGGTTTTGAAGCAGGCCCCGGCCCAGCCCGCCTCGAAGGCCCGGGCGCACATATCGTAGGTGCTGGCTACCACGGAGGAAGACAGCAGGAACGGGTTTTCAAGCGTTATGCCGCACAAGTCGCACTTCAAGCGAGCCTCGTTTTCCGGCGGCGGTGTCTCACATTCCGGCTTCACCTGATAATACAGGCGGTTGACCAGATCGCGGATGGGCACCTCTCCCGCCCGGACGCAGGCCCCCTCGCAGGGCGCGCCGCAGGTCAGGCAGGGGTTTTCCTCCGGCAAACGCAGGGCCGCCGCTTGTTCATTGGCAAACCAAACGGAGCGCAGCGTTTCCGACGGGGATAACTTTTCGCACGCTTTGTCGCAGGGCGCGTCCCCGCACAGGGCGCAGCGGATCATATCCGCCCGCGTGATTCTCTGCTCTGTTCGGATCACGAAGGGGCCTCCTCTCAGTTGACCGCATAGAATTCCGTCCTGGTGGGCGTTGCCTGGATCAG
>CAJOPV010000116.1 GCA_905236495.1 uncultured Christensenellaceae bacterium | reverse complement strand
GGCCGGGGTGGCGGGCGCGGCCTGGGTGGGCATGGGGGAATTGAGGGTCTGCTGAATCTGCTGGCTGTCCTCCGCGCTTGCCACATCCACAAATTCCGCCATCAGATACCCGTCGGTGCCGTTCACCCGGATGGCGTACCATTTTTCATCGTTCACCGTTTGGGCGCTGAACACCCACAGCCGGGTGTTTTTATCCAGCTTATCGATGCGGTTATTGCCCGTCACCTCCGGGGTCTTGCGGAAATTGACGCTGGCGTTGGTATAGGCCCAGCGGTCAATGGGCGTGCCGTCGGGGATCTCGGTGGGGGCCGGGGTGGGCACCTGGGTAGGCGCCAGGGTGTAATTGAACAGGGCGGCGACCTCTGCGTCGCTTAAGAATTTCACTACGTTTTCATGCAGATAGCCCATCTGCCCGTTCCGCTCCACGGCGTACCAGAGCTTGTTGTCCGCCGTTTTCAGGGTGCCCAGCACGTGGAAAACGTCGGTCTGGTTCACGGTGCCGATCACGTTGTTTTCCGCGGTGGAGGGGGAGGAACGGAAGTTGATGTTGTTGGCGTAGGGCCGGCAGTAGGCGTCCATGGCCTCGTCAAAGGGGATGGGCGTGGGGGTGCCGGGCACGGGGGAGGGGGTGGGGACGTATTCGTAGCGGAACACCGCTTCCCCAGGGGTCAGCACTCCGTCGGCGGAAAGGATCACGTTCTGGCTGGGCTCATCCGCCAGGCGGTAATTGGCTTCCAGATCCAGGGGGGAGGCCAGGATGCTGTTGTTGCCCACGTAGCACAGCTCCTGCCGTGGAGAGGCCACGGCTCGTCCGCTGACAGAATCCACATAGCGGACGGTGACGTAGGCGTTCACTTCATTTCTGAACTGGAACACTACCTCCGCGGGGGTGGCGGCGCCGCTGTGATCCACCGTCACCGTCACGGTGTCAGGGGAGGCCAGCTCATATCCCCAGGCGGGGTCCAGCCGGGCCCAATCCAGGGTGATTGCGTTCTGGGCGTTTTCGGTGCAGGTGACAGTATCGGTGAAGAAGGCTTCGCCGTTGGGCCTCAGGTACCGAACGCCCACCAGCGCCACCCTGGGGGTCGCCACCGTTTCCCGATAGGTGAAAACCACCTCGGCGGGCTGAGCCCCGTTTTCATCCACGTGGACCACCACGCTGCTTTCGCTGTTCAGGGTATAATTTTCCATCAGGTTCACGGGGCTGGCGCTGACCAGGGAATCCCCGAAGGCGCACAGCACCACCTGGGTATCCGCTACGGCCTGGTTTTCTTCATCCACATACCGCACCCTGACCTGTACCGGCTCCGGCACGGGGGTTTCGGTGGGCGCTTCCGTGGGGATTTCAGTCGGAACTTCCGTGGGGACTTCCGTGGGGACTTCTGTGGGGATTTCCGTGGGGACTTCCGTGGGGATTTCCGTGGGGATTTCCGTGGGGATTTCAGTCGGAACTTCCGTGGGGACTTCCGTGGGGATTTCAGTCGGAACTTCCGTGGGAACCTCGGTAGGTTCCGCCGTGGGTTCGGGCGTCAGCTCTTCCGTGGGCGCCTCGGTAGGTTCGGGCGTGGGTTCCTCGGTGGGTTCGGGTGTAGGCTCCTCCGTGGGTACTTCGGTAGGAGGCGCCACATAGCGGTATTGGAAGGCGATCAGGCTCAGATTGGCCTGGCCCCGGGCGTCCACCGTCACGGTGACGGCGGCATCGCTCACCAGTTCATAATTGGGCAGAAGATCCGCGGGGGCGGGGGTCACCGTCGTTTCGGTGCCGGCGGCAAATTCGGCCCCCTGACGGCTGGCGATCTCCAGGCCGGTATCGGCGTCCAGATACATGATCTCCAGATACACGGGATCGGGCACGCGCAGGCGATAAACGAAGGTGACTTCGCCGGGGGCGGCCCCGTCGGCGGTAACGACCACCTGCCGGGCTTCCTCGCCGATCAATTCATAATCGGGCAGCAGATCGTAGGGCTGGGGGCTCACCATCCAGGCCCCCTCCGCCAGCTCCACGGCGGTATCGGAGGCCACGGGGGCGCCATATTCATCCCGATAGTGCACGGGCAGGGAAACGGGCTTTACGATCCGGCGATAGACAAAATCCACCTCGCTGGGGACGGCCCCGTTGGCATCCACCGTCACTTCATAGTACGGGCTGCCCACCAGGGCGTAATCCGCCGGGTCGGGCCCCGCGTCGGGGGTCACGGTGTGGGTGCCCGCGGGCAGGGTCAGCTTGCTGTCGATGGCGACGGGGGCGCCGGTCTCATCCACATAGCGAAGGGTGATTTCGGCGGGCCGGATCACCCGGCGATACACGAAGGTGATTTCTGCGGGATTGGCACCGTTGGCGTCCACGGTCACATCCACGGCCCCGGCGCTGATGAGTTCATATTCCTCGGGGTTGATATATTCCTGGGGGTTTACGGAATGGTAGCCGGGGTTCAGGGTCATGGTGCCGTCATTGACAATGGGAACGTAGCTTTCATCCACATAATGGATCGTCACGACGGCATCCCGGACGATCCGGCGGTAAATGAAGGTGACCTCGCTGGGGAAGGCGCCGTATTCATCCACGTTCACATCCACAAAGGAGCCGCTTACCAGCTCATAGTTTTCCGGGTTGATATAGGCCTGGGGAGAGGCGGAGTTATAGCCTGGGTTGGCGGTAAAGTAGGTATCCTCCGCCAGGGGCGTTCCGGCCTCGTCCACATAATGGACGGGCACCTGCACGGGGTTGATGACCACCATCGTCTGGCTGGGGTCGGCGGGCAGGGGCTGGGTGGAAACGTAGAGATAAAAGCTCATAATGGCGCTGCCGAATTCGTTGTAGCCCACGATCTCCACCGGCAGCGTGTTCAGATCGCTTCCCGCGTCGCCGAAGAAGGGCGTGGATGCAGACAGGGGGGTGGCGGCGTCGGGAGAAAAGGACTGGCAATGCCCGGTCAGATCCGTCACCTGGGCGGTGAGGGTGGGCAGGGCTTGGGCGGGCACCGTGACCCAATACCGGTTTTCATACCCCGCGTAGGGCACGGCCTCCGCCAGGGCGGATTGAGGATAGCCCTGCTCGTCGGTCCACTGCACGGTGATGGCGGCGCTGACGGCGGGGAAAAAGTCCTCCGCTCCGCCGCCCAGGGGCAATAGCAGGCACAGCGCCAGGATCAGCGCCTTCAGGCCTTTGTGCGAAAAACGGGAAAAACCTTTCATCAAACGATGCCTCCTTCGGAATCCATCGGGAAAGTCAGCTTTGTTTCAATTGTATTACAAATCTTTAACGGTGTCAATCATTCCGGCGGGAAATTGGCCCGTTTGCCGGATATTCCTTCCATTGGGAAGGAATTAGGGAAGAAACGGAGAATCTTAATGAAGATAATCCCACCAGATCACGGAGGAAACGGGCATGATGACGGACGACAGCCTGCGGGAAACCTTTCTGAGCAGCCAGGAGATTTACCCCGGAAAGATCATCCGGGTGGAGAAGTGGCAGGTGCGTTTGCCCAACGGGGAAACGGCCCTGCGGGAGATCGTGCGCCACAACGGGGCGGCTGCCATCGTGCCGGTGGATGCGGCGGGGAACGTGACGCTGGTGCGCCAGCACCGCATCGCTGTGGACCGCTTCACCTGGGAGATCCCTGCGGGCAAGCTGGATTCCCCGGGGGAGGACCCCTTTCACGCCGCCCGGCGGGAGCTGGAGGAGGAAACGGGGCTGCAGGCCGCGTCCTGGCGGCTGCTCAGCACCATCGATACCACCCCGGGCTTTTGCAACGAGAAGATCGCCATTTACCTGGCGACGGACCTGAGCCAGCATCCCTCCCACCCGGACACCGACGAATTCCTGGGCGTGGCCCGGATGCCTCTTTCCGAGGCTGTGGCGCGCTGCATGGCGGGGGAATTTCACGACAGCAAAACGGTGATCGGCCTGCTGATGGCGCATCGCGTCCTGGGGGCGGCGGATGTGCCCTTTGCTTCCGCCCGGACAACCATACAACGGGGAACCGCCGCTCCTTCATCCCCGATTGCCAAATAATTCAAATTTTTTTGAACCGCCGGAGGATCATATGAAAAAGAAGGAAAAACATCCGATCTATTGGCTGGGCATGCTGATCCTGCTGCTGTTCCTGGCCCTGGGGGTATTGCTGCTGCTGCGGGGCCTGAGGGAAGGGCCCGCCGCCATGCTGCGGGATCTGACCGTATGACGCAGTTTTTCGAGGGTATTTTTTCCAGCCTGCCGCGGTTGGAAACGGAGAGGCTCATCCTGCGGCCCCTGAAAATGAGGGACGCGGAGGACCTGTTCGCCTACGCCCGGGACGAGGAGGTGAGCCGCCACGTGCTGTGGGACGCCCACCGATCCGTGTGGGACAGCCGCCGCTTCCTTCGCTCCGCCATTCGGCAGTACCGAAATGGGCTGCCCGGCTCCTTCGCCGTCACGCTGAAGGAATCAGGGAGGATGATCGGCACGGTGGGCTTCATGTGGGTGAACGCGGATTACCGCAGCGCCGAGGTGGGTTACAGCCTGGGCCGGGCCTACTGGAACCAGGGCATCATGACCGAGGCGCTCCGGGCGGTGATCGCCTTCGGGTTCGATACGCTGAATCTGAACCGCATCGAGGCGCAGTACGAAACGGACAACCCCGCCTCCGGGCGGGTGATGGCCCACGTGGGCATGCAGCCGGAAGGGGTGCTGCGGCAGCGCATCCGCAACAAGGGCCGGTACGCCGACGTGCAGTTGTGCGCCATCTTGCGCTCCGACCCCCGGCTGTGATATACTGTGCAGGCAAACGATGTATGGGAAGGATGTAAGGAAATGATTTACAAAACCAGGGGCACCTGCTCTACTCAGATCGAATTGGAGATCGAGGACGGGGTCATTACCAAGTGCGCCTTCACCAACGGCTGCCGGGGCAACACCCAGGGGCTGGCGAAAATGGTGGTGGGAAGATCGGCGGAGGAAGTGAAAAATCTGCTCCGCGGCGTCCAGTGCCGGGGCGGCACCTCCTGCCCCGATCAGCTGAGCCGGGCCATCGAGGCGTATCAGGCGCAGCAAGCTTAATATAATAGAAAGGAAACGGAAAAATGTCCACCAGGAAACAGCAGGAAAGGAAAAAATTCTGGGTGCGGGTGATTTGCATTGCCCTGGCGGTGCTGATGGCGGGGTCCAGCCTGCTGGCGCTGCTGAACGTATTTTGATCGGCATTCGCGTTTTTTCGCCCGGGGGCGTACCGCCTTCGGGCTTTTTTTGTTGGAGGCCTGACACATTTTTGCACATTTTTCCCCTTTTGTATCTTGACAAGCTGTTCAGAAGGATTATAATAAAATGTACGGGACGGCAAAAAGCCGACCAGAAAGGAAGAGAATAGCATGAAAAAGATTCTCGCGTTCGTACTTGTTTTGGTAATGGTGCTTCCGCTGTGCGCCATCGCGTCTGCGGAATCCGTGGAAGACGTGATCGCCCAGGCCCAGACCATGACGCTGGAAGAGCTGGCGAAGAAGGCCATTGAGGAATCCAACGGCAAGACCTTCTATGCCGTGGGCAACTCCAGCCGCGGCAAATCCGCGCTGCCCGAGTTCATCGCCTATCTTCAGACCATCGACCCCTCCTACACCCTGGAATTTGACTGGCAGCAGCCCAAGAATAACGATATTATGAGTCAGCTGGATAAAGACGTGAATGGTGCAAACCACGTTTTTGCCATGACGCTGATCCAGGACGGCAACCAGATCCAGACCAAGATGCTGGATACCGGGAACCTGCTGAACTTCGTTCCCCTGGATTGGACCAACGCGGAAGGCGTTGCCAAGGAGAACAACGAATATCCTCTGGCCCTGCAGACCCTGAACAAGGTGTTCATGTTCAACTGCCTGGGTGATAAGACCTACTCCAACATGTGGGATTTCGTTGCCGAAGGCGAAGCGCCTCTTTTCATGGGCGTCAACTCCGAGCCCGTGGGCAAGAACTTCCTGTACATGATGACCAGCGAAAAGTATTCCAACTGGGCCAAGGAAGCCTATGAAGCCTGGGAAGGCAAGAATGAGGAATACGACGCCCTGATCGAAGATATGAAGCAGGATGCCGCCGATCTGGGCCTCACCGCCGAAAACGCTAACTACGGCCTGACCTGGGTGTATCTGTGGTGCGATCAGTACAACGAGCAGGCGGACGACGGCCCCATCTGCAACACCCTGGTCACCACCTCTGCCAAGGATCAGGCGGGCCTGCTGGTGTATTCCAAGCTGCGCAGCGTGGAAGAAACCGCTGAATCTTCCCGGAACAATGTGAAAGTGGCGGCTTACGAAGACGGCTACACCGGCATCGGCGGCTATGCCTACAAGCATTACCTGATGCTCACCAAGACCAGCCCCCTGCCCTGGACCTCCTGCGCCTTCATCGCCTTTATGACTACCACCAAGGAAGGCTTTAAGGCTTGGGGCAAGGACATGGGCGGCTATGCTCCCGTGCCCGCCTGCATGCAGGATCACAGCAAGGATGGCTATGAGAAGGATGAAAATGGCAATCCTACCGACAAACTGCTCTATCCCGTCATGAATGACCGCGGCTACGACTGGTGGCTGAACGAGGGCAAGCTGGTCGTGGAAGACCCGGCTTACTGCGCTTCCGTTTCCGGCGCAATGAGCGGCTGGATCGACGGTATCGTCAGCGGCAAGTAATTTCAGGATAACGAATCCAACCGTTAGCAATGCGGGCGGCGCGTCGGGCCTACGTCCGGCACGCCGCCCCTTTCATTGCCACCCATATCATCTTGAAAGGGAGGAGAGGCATGACTACCATTGCAGCGCGGAAGCCCGGCAATTTCAGGCGGAAGCTGAACGGGGTCTGGACCTATGTTTCCAAGCCCCAGAACGCCATTTTGCTGGTGCTTGGCATCATCCTCACCGTAACCACCATCTTCCCCATGGTAACCATCCTGGAGGACACGGTGGCTGTGCATCCGGGCAGCGTTGACGCCGCTACCGGCGCCGCAGATTCCCAGTTCCAGGCGCTGGGAGGCACCTATACCACCTATAACTGGACGAATCTGTTCGGCGGCTCCATCACCACCCGGGTGGGGCGGGAGCGGGTCACCCGCAGCGTTGCCTCCATCTACCTGTGGACGCCGCTGATGAATTCGGTGCTCATCAGTATATTCGCCTGCTTTGGGGCCATCCTCTACGGCGGCGTCTTTGCCTATCTGGTAACGCGGACCAACCTGAAATTCAAAAAGTACCTAAGCTCCATCTTCATTTTCCCCTACATCATGCCCCAATGGACGTTGGCTGTCCTGTGGCAGAACCTGTTCAACAGCAACGCTGTCACCGGCGGCAACGACGGCCTGTTCGCCTCCCTGCTGCATATCAACATGCCCCATTGGTGGTGCGAGGGCCTGTTCCCCACCTCCGTGGTGCTGGCGCTGCATTACGCGCCCTTTGCCTATATCCTCATCGGCGGCATTTTCCGCAACATGGACGCCAACCTGGAGGAAGCCGCCACCATCCTGAATACCCCCCGGTGGAAGACCTTCCTGCGGGTCACGCTGCCCTTGGTGAAGCCCGCCATCCTGAGCACCATCCTGCTGGTCTTCTCCAGCGCCATGGGCTCCTATCCCATCCCGCACTATTTGAAGCTGAATACCCTATCGACCCAGTACGTGGGCATGCGGGGCGACCGCATCGGGCAGGCCAGCATCCTGGCGGTCATCATGATGGTGTTCGGGTTCCTGATCCTGCTGGTGAACCAGCGCACCACCTCGGGCCGCAAGAATTTCACCACCGTCACCGGCAAATCGGGCCAGACCAGCGTGGTGAACCTGCACGCGGGCAAATACATCCTGGCGATCCTATTCATCATTACTACCCTGGCGACGGGCATCATGCCCATCATCCTCTTCGCTATTGAAACCTTCCTGCCCAACCCCGGCGATTATTCCTTCCTCACCCACGGCATCGAGGGGCATATGACCACCAAGTGGTGGATGACGGCGGAAAACGTGACGGAAAACGGCATGTACGGGCAAAAGGGCATCCTGTATAACAGCGAGATCTGGAACGCCTTTGGCGGCACGCTGCTGGTGGCGATCCTGTGCGCCCTGGCTGCCGGCACCATCGGCACCCTGATCGGCTACTGCGTCAGCAAGAACCGCCGCAGCAAGTGGGCCGCCTATGTGAACAACATGGCCTTTCTGCCCTACCTGATGCCCTCCCTGGCTGTGGGCGTCGCCTTCTTCGTGTTCGGCTCCAACGTGGGCATTTACAACACCTACCTGCTGCTGGTGCTGGCGGGCACGGTGAAATACATCCCCTTTGCCAGCCGCAGCGCCCTGAACAGCATGATGCAATTATCCGGCGAGATCGAGGAGGCCGCCATCATTCAGGATATTCCCTGGTGGCGGCGGATGCTGCAGATCATCATCCCCATTCAGAAGACCAGCATCATCAGCGGCTATCTGCTGCCGTTTATGACGTGCCTGAGGGAACTGACGCTGTTCATGCTTTTGTGCGGACAGAGCAAGATCATCACCACCATGCTGGGGTACTTTGATGAAATGGGCCTGTACGCTTTCTCCAGCGGCATCAACCTGATCCTGATTGTGGTGATCCTGGTGTTCAATGCATTGGTGAATAAGCTCACCGGCGCCAGCCTGGACGCGGGCATCGGCGGCGGCAAGTAACGGGAGGAAAAAGCAATGGCAAGAATTGAATTGAAAAACGTCACCAAGCGGTGGGGCGGCTATTACGCCGTGGAGCACCTGGACCTGGTGATCGAGGATAACGCCTTCGTGACCCTGCTGGGCCCCTCCGGCTGCGGCAAAACCACCACGCTGCGCATGATCGCCGGCCTGGAGACCCCCACCGAGGGCCGCATCACCATCGACGGCGTGCCCATGTTCGACAGCGACCTGGGCATCAACGTGCCCCCCAACAAGCGCCGGGTGGGCTTCCTGTTCCAGAATTACGCCCTGTGGCCCAATATGACGGTGTTCCAGAACATCGCCTTCGGCCTGAGCAACATCAACGAATCCGGCGCCCGGGTCAACGAGAACGGCGAAGTGGAGCGGGATGAAACGGGAAAGGCCCCCGCCCGGAAGCTGAGCAAGGAAGAGATCAAGCGGGCCGTCGATCGGGTCAGCGCCATCGTGAAGATCGGGCAGTTCATGGATCGTTACCCCAGCGAGCTGTCCGGCGGTCAGCAGCAGCGCGTCGCCATCGCCCGCACCCTGGCCCCGGGGCCTCGGGTGCTGTTCATGGATGAGCCCCTGTCCAACCTGGACGCCAAGCTGCGGCTGGAAATGCGCTCCGAGCTCCAGCGGCTGCATCTCTCCACCGGCTCCACCTTCGTGTATGTGACCCACGATCAGATGGAGGCCATGACCCTGGCGACCCGTATCTGCCTCATCGATAACGGCGTTTTGCAGCAGTATGACGAGCCCCTCACCGTTTATAACAAGCCCAACAATCTTTTTGTTGCCGACTTCGTGGGCAACCCGGCGGTGAACTTCATCGAGGCCTCCGGCGACCAGGAGGGCGAAGAACTGAACCTGAGCCTCCTCAACGGCGTGAAAGCCGCCTTTACCCCCAACGGGGGCCTCAAGATCGCCGATTGGTACGCCCAGGACGATCAGGCCCAGGCGGAGATCCGGGCCGAGAAGGAACGGAAGGCCAGGGAGCCCGGCTATGTGGAAAAAACCAACAAGGACACCGCCTTCAATTACCACATCGGCCTGGTGGAGGATACCGACGCCGAAAAGCCTGCCCCCACCCGGCGGGATTACGTGCTGGGCGTGCGGCCTGAATTCATCCGCATCAACGACGACGGCCCCGTGGAGGGCGAAGTATTCAGCGCCATGCCCACCGGCATGGAGACCACCGTGCGCATCCGGGTGGGCAATTTCCTGCTCACCGCCGTGGTGTTCGGCGGCGTGGTGTATAAGATCGGGCAGAAGGTGCGCATCTCCTTCTCCGGCGACAACATCATGCTCTTCAGCCGGGAGAACGGGCGCATGATTACCAACGGGTCGGTGAAGCTGGGGTAAGAACGAGCGCGGGGGAGACCATCCAT
>CAJOPV010000115.1 GCA_905236495.1 uncultured Christensenellaceae bacterium | reverse complement strand
TGTCGAAATCGTCGCCGCCCAGGCGGGTATCGCCGTTGGTGGCCAGCACTTCAAACACGCCGTCGCCGATTTCCAGGATGCTTACGTCGAAGGTGCCGCCGCCCAGGTCGTACACCAGGATCTTGTGGGCGTTTTCCTTGTCCAGCCCGTAGGCCAGGGACGCGGCGGTGGGCTCGTTGATGATGCGCAGCACTTCCAGCCCGGCGATGCGGCCGGCATCCTTGGTGGCCTGGCGCTGGGAATCGGAGAAGTAGGCGGGCACGGTGATGACGGCCTGGGTGACGGTTTCGCCCAGATAGGCCTCCGCGTCGGCCTTCAGCTTTTGCAGCACCATGGCGCTGATTTCCTGGGGATTATAGGATTTTCCGTCGATGTCCACCTTGTAGGCGGTGCCCATCTGCCGCTTGATGGAAGAGATGGTGCGGTCCGGGTTGGTGATGGCCTGACGCTTGGCGATTTGGCCCACCAGGCGTTCGCCATCCTTGGTGAAGGCCACGACGGACGGGGTGGTGCGGGCGCCCTCGGCGTTGGCGATGACGACGGGCTCGCCGCCCTCCATGACGGCCACGCAGCTGTTGGTGGTTCCCAGGTCGATACCGATAATCTTAGACATAATCTTTTCCTCCTATTTTTTACGCGCCTTGCGCTTCGTTGTTTTTTTATGATGAATGTTGAGTGTGGAGTGTGGAGTGTGGAGTTTATCTTGCCTTTATGCTGAAGCGCGGAAGGAGTTTTTTTCACTCCTCACTCCACACTCAACACTCCACACTTTTCCTTACTCCGCCACGACCTTGACCATGGCGTGCCGGATCACCTGATCTCCCATTTTATAGCCCTTTTGCAGCACGGCGCAGACGGCGCCCGGCTCGCCCTCCTCGGCGGTGCCCTGCATCACGGCGTTTTCCAGGTTGGGGTCGAATTTTTCGCCCAGCCGGTCGATCACCGTGACGCCCCGTTTTTCCAGGGCGTCCATCAATTGCTTGTGGACCATTTTTACGCCCGTCATCAGGTTTTCATCCGTGCTTTCCTGGGCAATGGCCCGCTCCAGGTTATCCACCACCGGCAGAAGGAGCTTGATGAACTCCCTGGCCCCGTCCTCGTAGGCCTCGGCCCTGGTGGCCTTGGTGCGCTTGCGGTAGTTATCGAAATCCGCCTGCACCCGCTGGGCCATGTTCAGGTATTCCTCAGCTTTGGCCTGGGCTTCGGCCAGGGGGTCTGCCTGAACGGGCTCCGCGTCCGCTTCCTCGGCGGGCTTTGCTTCCTGAGGCGTTTCCGCCGCCTCTTCGTTTTCCAGGGCCTGATCCTTATCGTCAATCGGCATGGCTTTGTTCCTCTTTTTTCCTTTTCTTCTCATTCCTGATCGCCTGATTTCTGATTGCCGCTATTCTCCCAGCAGCTCCGTCAGCGCGCCGCCGATGGCGCTCAGGGCACTGAGCACCCGGCCGTAGGGCATCCGGGTGGGCCCGATGACGCCCACCGCCCCCCTGTGGCCCGCGCCCACCTGATAGCTGGCCGTGACCACGGAGCAGTCCGCCATTTCCGGCATGCCCGTTTCCGGGCCGATTCGCACGGCGAAGGGGGCCGGATCACCGGAGAGCAGGTCCATCAGCTTTTCCTTTTCCTCCAGCATGCTCAGGAAGGCCCGCGCCTTCTCTACGTCAGAGTATTCTGGATAGTTGAGGATGTTGTGGCTGCCCCCCACGGTGAGGGTATCGGTGGCGGATTGCCTTTCCATCTGGGCGGCCAGATCGGCGATGCCCTGGATCACCTGGGCGTTGCCCATCTGGCGGGAATAGGCGCCCAGCATTTCCTGCACTTCCTGCAGGGTGCGGCCGGCCAGATGCTCGGTCAGCGTGCGGGAGATGGCGTAGAGCGCGTCCCCGTCCAGCGCTTCGCTGACCCGGATCACCGTGTCCCGGATGGCCCCCGTATCGGTGATGATCACCAGCAGGGCCGCCCCGCGGGGCATGGGCACCAATTGCAGGGTGGATACCCGCAGCTCCGTCTGCTTGGGCATCATCACCACGGCGGTATACCGGGTGAATTCGGAAATGGCCTGGGCCGCGGTGGAGATCACGTCTTCCATCTGGCGCACCCGGCGGGAAAAATATTCCCGCGCGGAGGCATCCGGCATGGGCACGTGATCCGAAAGCAGATCGTCCACGTACAGCCGATACGCCTTCACGCTGGGCACCCGCCCGGCGCTGACGTGGGGCTGGGCCAGATAGCCCAATTCCTCCAGGTCGCTCATCTCATTGCGGATGGTGGCGCTGGAGAGGCTGGTTTCATACTTG
>CAJOPV010000114.1 GCA_905236495.1 uncultured Christensenellaceae bacterium | reverse complement strand
AAGGCCTCGGTGCCTTCTGTGCCCTTGACGAGGACGATGCTGGCCTTCACCACCTGGCCTCGGATGGGGTCCGGGGCGGCGGAGACGCCGCATTCCAGCACGTAGGGCAATTCCATGATGACGGATTCGATCTCGAAGGGCCCGATGCGGTAGCCGGAGGACTTGATCACATCGTCCAGCCGGCCCACGTACCAGTAGTAGCCATCCTCATCCCGCCAGGCGGTATCGCCGGTGTGGTAGAGGCCGTCGGGGTGAGAATTATCCTGGCCCAGATACCCCAGATACAATCCGCAGGCGGGCTTGCCCGGGCCCAGATGCACCACGATTTCGCCCACCTCGCCCACGGGGACGGGATTGCCCTGGGCATCCACGATATCCACATCAAAGAGCGGCGAGGGCCGGCCCATGGAGCCCACCTTCGGGGTCATGCCCACCAGGTTCCCGATGGACAGGGTGGATTCGGTCTGCCCAAAGCCCTCCATGAGGCTCAGGCCCGTGGCCTTCTGGAATTGATAGAATACCTCCGGGTTCAGCGCTTCTCCCGCCACGGTGGCATGGTGGATGGAGGAAAGGTCATACTTGCTCAGGTCCTCCTTGATGAGCATGCGGTACATGGTGGGCGGGGCGCAGAAGGTGGTGATATCATACTGCTTGAACAGGGGCAGGATATCCTCGGCGTGGAAGCGGTCGAAATCATAGGCGAACACCGGCGCTTCGCACAGCCATTGCCCGTAAAGCTTGCCCCACAGGGCCTTGCCCCAGCCGGTATCGGAAATGGTGAGGTGCAGTTTCCCCGGCTCCACGCAGTGCCAGTACCGGGCGGTGATATAGTGGCCCAGGGGATAGGTGTGGCTGTGGGCCACCAGCTTGGGATAGCCGGTGGTGCCGGAGGTGAAAAACATCACCATGGGCTGGCTGCCGCAGGCGGTTTCCTCGGTGCGGGGGAAGGAGGAGGAAAAGCGGCTGAACTCCTCGTCAAAATCGTGCCAGCCCTCCCGCGCCCCGCCGCAGAGGATCAGGGTCTTTACGGAGGGGCTGACGGGCAGGGCCTCCTCCACGTGCTCCGCGGCTTTGCCGTGGGAAGTGCACAGGACGGCGGTGATCTCCGCCTTATTGAAGCGATACTCGTAATCGTGGGCAAGCAGCTGATCCGTGGCGGGGATGGCGATGGCCCCCAGCTTGCACAGGGCCATCATGCTGATCCAGAAATGATACTGCCGCCGCAGCACCACCAGCACCTTATCCCCCTTGCGGATGCCCAGGGAACGGAAGTAATTGGCGGCCCGGCCCGATTGCTTTTTCATATCCAGGAAGGTAAAGCGCCGCTCCCGCTTGTTTTCATCCAGGTGCAGCATCGCCAGGGCGTCGGGCTTCACCCGGGCCAATTCATCCACGATATCGTAGGCAAAATTGAATTTTTCCAGGCCGGAAAAGGAAATGCTTTTCAGCGCGCCGGTTTCATCCTCCACGGGATGGCAGAAGGCGTCGCTGACTAAGCTGTCGGTCATGCGGGCGGCCTTGATGGTCTCCATGACCTGGCGCTCCTCCACCTCCTCCCCGGGCAGCACCACCGCCAGGAACACGCAGTCCTTCCCCTCGGCGGCGATCATGCCGTGGGGGGTGCCGGAATCGTAGTAAATGGAATCTCCCTCCCGGAGCAGCTCCACATTTTCCCCGACCCGCACCTTCAGCGTGCCGGAGAGCACATAGTCAAATTCCTGCCCGGAATGGGTGGTGGTGTGGATGGGCTTCGACTGCAGCGCGGGATCGTAGGAATAGCGGACGAAGTAGGGCTCCGAAATCTTCCGTCGGAACATGGGGGCCAGGTTGCGGATATCGATGCCCTGCTCCTGGGCGGTGACCTCCCCGGCGCCCTTGCGGGTGACGGTGTAGGAGGACAGCATGGCGCTGCGGCCCTCCATCAGGTCGATCATTTCCACCTTGAAGGTGAGGGCGCACTTGTGCAGGAAGGTGAAGGGCAGATCCTGCCGGGCGTTTTCGTAGCTTAAGTAGGTTTCTTCGCTGACGTCGGTCATCCGGGCCATTTCGGCGACGGAATAGCCGCTGATTTCCCTCAGCTCTCGGATACGGGCCGCCACCTCGCGGACCTGGGGGGATACCTGGGTGTTCACTTCCATGGCTTTTTCCTCCGTTTCGGGCGGGGCAAAAATGAAGCCCGCCCCAAAGTTTTTGCTTTGAGACGGGCTGGATTTCAGCTCGCGGTACCACTCAAATTGCGTTTTTCAACGCCTCTCACGGGCTCGTGTTTCAAGCCCTGCGCCCTGACGCGGCGTCACGGGAGACAATTACTTCCGGCATGCCGCTTTTCCCCTGAAGGAAAGCGCGGAACGCACCCCGGGTTTATCGCTCCGGCTCGGAAGGGATGGGCGATTGGAAGGCGTTCCGCCGCCGGTTTTCAGCTGCCCCGGCTCTCTGCTGGCGGGATCCCCTCCGCCGTCTTCGTCATTGCCTTTGCTATGAAATTATGTGTAGTTTACCATTCGGCGCTTATGCTGTCAAGCGCTTTTTTCAGAAAACAGCCGAAAAACAATCCCTGCTGCGGCGCAAAGCGCATGTTCATGGCCCCCGGGCAGCCCCTGAGGCGCCCGTCGGCTTCCAGCTCATTTACAGCGCATCACAGCTTCCAGTTATTTCAAAGCGTCCGGGGCATAAGGCGGAGGGAAACACGCAAACAATACGGCTGGAGGGAAAAAATGGCCTGGCTGCTGATTGTTTGCTACACGCTGTGGATCACCCCCCTGCGGCTGCTGAGCGCCCTGGGGGATGGAAAGCCCCGCTTCCTGCTGCGGATCTGGGGGATCGGGGTGCATCCCCCCAAACGGCGGCGGGGGCTGGGCATCCCCGGCGGGGCGAAGGCGCTTTTGCCGCTGCTGCCGGCGGCCCGGTGGCTGATCCGGCATATCCGCATCCGGCAGGTAGCGGTATCCGTTCAGGCAGGGGGCGACGCGGCGGCGGCGGCGCTGCTGACGGGCTTCCTGCGGGCGCTGGGGGGCCTTGTCCCCAAGGCGCATATCCGCTGCACGCCTCGCTTTGGCGACAGCGGCGCCTGGCGGGCCCAATGCATAGCGGACGTCCGGCTGGGCACCATAGGAACGGCGGCGCTGATGGGGCTCTGGCTCCTTTGGCGGGCCCGAAGGAAAAAGGGGGGCAACGCATGAATCATCCCATCGGTGAACTGATGCAGAGCACGTTGGAAAATATCAAGACCATGGTGGATGTGAACACCGTGGTGGGGGACCCCATCGCCGCCCAGGACGGCAGCACCGTGATCCCCCTGTCCCGGGTCAGCTTCGGCTTCGTATCCGGGGGCGGGGAATACAAGGGCACCCCCCCTGCCGCGGATCAGCCCTTTGCCGGGGGCAGCGGGGCGGGGGTATCCGTGCAGCCGGTGGGCTTCCTGGTGGTGGGGAAGGACGGGGTGCGCATGCTGCCCGCCCAGGACCTGACCGCCTGGGAACGGGCGCTGAACTGCGCGCCGCAGCTGCTGGAGGATATCCGATCCCTGCTGCCCGGAAAAAAGGACAAGGCCGCGGAGGATGAAGGATGAAAAGAATGCTGGCGGGGCTTTTCTTTGCTTTGATTCTCCTGTATAATGGGAGTGCCTTGGGGGAAGGGGCCCGAAGCGCCATCCTGATCGAGGCGGAGACCGGGCGGGTGCTGTATGAGCACAACGCCCACGAGGCGCTGCCCATGGCCTCCACCACCAAGGTGATGACCGCGCTGCTGGCCCTGGAAAAAGGGAACCTGAGCGATACCGTCACCGCCGGGCCCAACGCCTTCGGCGTGCCGGGCACCAGCATTTACCTCTCCCTGGGGGAGCAATTGACCCTGGAGGAGATGCTCTACGGCCTGATGCTGGCCAGCGGCAATGACGCGGCGGTGGCCATCGCCGAGCATATCGGCGGAACGGTGGCGGATTTCTGCCGCATGATGACGGAAAGGGCGGCGGAGCTCGGCTGCGAAAACACCGTATTCCTGACCCCCCACGGCCTGCCCGGCTCGGGCCACCACACCACCGCCTGGGATTTGGCTTTGATCGCCCGGGAGGCCATGAAGAACCCCGTGTTCCGGGAGATCGTCGGCACCCAGCGGGCCTCCATCCCCTGGGCGGGCCACGATTACGACCGGGTGCTGACGAACAAAAACAAGCTGCTGTCCTCCTATCCCGGGGCGGTGGGGATCAAAACGGGCTACACCAAGGCAGCGGGCCGATGCCTGGTCTTCGCGGCCCAACGGGACGATTTAAAGCTCATCGGCGCGGTGCTGAACTGCCCGGACTGGTTCGATGAAGCGGCAGCGCTTCTGGATCGGGGCTTTGACGGCTGGCAGATGGTGACCTTGTACTCCGCCGGGGAAACGGTGCGGGAGATCCCCGTTTCCGGGGGCCGGGCGGAAACGGTGCGGGCGGTGGCGCAGCGGGATGTGGCGGCCCCGGTATCCGTAAGCGCCTGGCCCGATCTGCTCATCGAGCTGCCGGACAATCTGACGGCGGGCATTCAGGCAGGGCAGCGCTTGGGCTCCGCGTCGCTGATAGACGGCGGGGAGATCATCGTTTCCGTGCCGTTGGTAGCGGATCGGGCGGTGGAGGAAAACGCCTTTCGATACCGACTGGAGCGGATCCTTACCCGCTGGGCCGCGGGAGAATGACCCTTCTCCCTGGCTGTGGGCGGGGCTGGGCCTGGCAATATGGCTGATGGAGCTCAAGAAAACCTGATGCGAGGAGATACACCCATGCGTTTGCAGAAATACATGGCCTCCTGCGGCGTGGCAAGCCGCCGGACGGCGGAAAAGATGATCGGGGAAGGACGGGTCGCCGTCAACGGGCGCACCGTCACCGAAATGGGCGTACAGGTGGAGGAGGGGGATGAGATCCGCCTGGACGGGCAAATCATCACCCCGGAGCCCGAAAAGCATTACGTCCTTTATCACAAGCCCGCCGGGGAGGTCACCACCGTTTCCGACCCGGAGGGCAGGACCTGCGTCCTGGACCATTTCCGGGATTATCCCGTGCGGCTCTATCCCGTGGGGCGGCTGGATTACGACAGCGAAGGGCTGCTGCTGCTCACCAACGACGGGGCCCTCACCGAGCGCATGCTGCACCCCTCCCATCAGGTGGATAAGACCTATCTGGCCCGGGTGACGGGCAACGTGACGCCGGAAGAAATCCGACAGCTTCGGCAGGGCGTTTTGCTGGACGATCACAGGACCGCCCCGGCAAAAGCAAGGCTCCTGCGCCAGGAGGCCTTCGCCGCCCAGGTGCTGGTAACGATCCATGAGGGGCGCAACCGGCAGGTGAGGCGGATGTTCGAGCAGGTAGGCCACCAGGTATTGCAGCTGCGGCGCGTCAAATTCGGCCCCCTGGAGCTGGGCGATCTGCCCCGGGGCCGGTGGCGGGAGCTGACGAAGGAAGAAATCGAAAAGCTGACGGCCTATCTGTAAAGCATGCCTGCTGCGGGCGGCGCGGATTTCCGCAGCCGCCCTTTTTTCATGGGCATACTCCCTGGCCCCGCCTCATATCATAGCCCGAGGACTTGGTGAAGGAGTGTGCGAGATGAAAAAAGATATGACCGTGAATCAGAGCGCAAAGCAGCTCCGGGAAGGGAAAGAGAAAAAACGGCTGCGCGTCCGGCGGGAGGACGTGGAACGGATGCTGGTTTTGTGCGCCTCGGCGCTGGTGGTGGCCCTGGCCCTGCGGCAGGACAGCGGCACGGTGCTGTCCCCCGCCGCGGATACGGTGCAATTGCCCGTGGTAACGGATACCACCGCCCTCACCGCGGCGGACACCCAGCCCACCGTGGTCTATTACCAGGACGGGGAGGGCTACCTGGTGCCGGTGACAAGGCAGGTGGATAAGACCGACGGCATCGCCAAGGCCACGCTGAACCTGATGGTGGCCTCCTCGGTAAACGACCTGGCGGCGGCAAGGCTGGGCCTGAAAACCACGGTGCCGGAGGGAACGAAAATCGATCTGGATATCGCCGACGGCAAGGCAAGGGTGGATCTGTCCAAAGAAGCGCTGAACTGTCAGAACGCCGAGCAGGAGGGGCTGATGGTGGCCTCCGTGGCCCAGACGCTGTGCGAATTTGATTCGGTGAACGAGGTCAGCTTCCTCTTTGACGGGCAAAAGCGCAGCAAGCTCACCTACGGCACCGACGTCAGCGGCGTCTTCACCGCCGGGAACGTGAACCTGGAGAGCGTGGAGCCCCCGGCGGAGGCCGGCATTCAAACGGTCCAGCTCTATTTCCCCTCCGATTCGGGCCGGATGCTGGTGCCCGTCACCCGCACCGTGTTTTCCGACGCGGACGTGACCACCGCCATTCTGGAGCTGGTGAAGGGCCCCAAGGCGGACAGCGGCCTTTCCGCCCCGGTGCCCAAGGATTGCGGCGTGCTGGGGGTCAGCATGAAAAACGGGGTCGTCACCATCAATTTTACCAAGGAATTCATGGATGCCGCCCAGGGCGAGGGCGGCGTGCAGGCCCTCCGGGCAATTACCTTCACCGCCGCCCAGTTCCCCGGGGTGAAGCAGGTGAAGATCCAGGTGGAGGGCCAGGATTATCAGCCGCCCCAGGAGGCCCAAAGCACCTTCCTCAATCAGGAATCCGAGATCGTCACCTATTATCCCGGGGTCATCGAGA
This sequence comes from uncultured Christensenellaceae bacterium, assembly GCA_905236495.1. Lineage (GTDB taxonomy): Bacteria > Bacillota > Clostridia > Christensenellales > Aristaeellaceae > RUG563. The sequence continues at coordinate 735 of CAJOPV010000114.1, read as the reverse complement.
TCGACTGACGAAAACCGGGGCCGAAAGCTTTCCCTCCGGGGGAAGGCTTTTTGGCATCTGCGTCCTTGTCTGATGTGCTTTCCCATGGTAATATAAACGCGAAATGATAACCTGGGAAGTGAACGGCATGGCAATCACCATCAGGCCCGTGACGGCGGCGGATTACGACAGGATCTATGCGCTCTGGAACAGCACGGAGCAATCCAGGCGGGCGCTGAACCCCGTGGACGACAGCAGAGAGGGCATTGCGCGCTACCTGAAGCGCAACCCCGCCACCTGCTTCCTTGCCTGCACGGACGGCGACCGGGAGGCTGTGGGGGTGATCCTCACCGGGCACGACGGACGGCGGGGCATGATCCACCACATGTGCGTTCATCCGTCTTACCGCCGCCGGGGAATCGCCCGTCTGCTGGTGCAAGCGGCGGAGGAAGCGCTGCGCCGGGAGGGCATATCGAAGGTGTTCGGGCTGGTATTCAAGGATAACGAGGCGGCGAACGCCTTTTGGGAAAGCCAGGGCTATACTCTGCGCACCAATCTGAATTACCGAAACAAAAGCCTGGATCCGAATGTGCCCCGGGGGGAATGAAAAGAATCTTCATCTCAGGCTCTTGTGTGCTTCCGCCTCCTTATCCCGCCCGCTGGGCGGGCCGCCGCCACGCCGCAGGCGGTGATGCGCCGGAAAGCCGGGCTTCCAAAGCCTGATTGTTCGTGAAAAGACAAAAAGAGGCGCCGTTT
>CAJOPV010000113.1 GCA_905236495.1 uncultured Christensenellaceae bacterium | reverse complement strand
GCGAATGTTGGTTTGGTCGCTTTCATTCTACCAGTTTTGACCCGATGAGTCATTTCTTTTGCGTCATTTTATTTTACAACTTGCCAATTTTTTTGCGATCTTTGTGTTCATTCTTTTCTGGTTTCCGCTTCTTCAAAGGATTCCTCCGCCGACGGCATCTGCTGGCAGCAAAAAACCAGCGCGTCTTCCCCGTTATCCTCGTAATACCGCTTGCGGACGCCCACGTATTCAAACCCCAGGGACCGGTACAGCGTCTGCGCCGCCTGATTGCTGCGCCGCACCTCCAATGTGGCGTAGGTCACCCCCAGGTTCGCGGCGTACTGAAGCAGGGCCTCCGTCAGCTTCCGTCCAATGCCCTGCCCCCTGAATGCGGGCAAAACAGCGATGTTGGTGACGTGGGCCTCATCCAGCACGATCCATGCCCCCGCAAAGCCGATCACCCGATCGTCCCTTTCCGCCACCAGATACCGGGCGCACACGTTGGCGGTCATTTCCCGGGTGAAATCCGCCAGGGTCCAGGGCTTGGGGAAGGAGGCCGTCTCCACGGCGTGCACCTGTTCCACATCCTCCAGTTTCATGCGGCGGATCAACGGCTCATTCATGGGCACGCTCCTTCAGGTTCTTTTGCCTTTCAGCCTGGGGCGGACGCAGGTATAAGGGCTTTAAGTCGCTGTAAGGAACCGCCTCCGCCCGCTTTTCCCAGGCCAGGGCCGCAGCGGCGGCGGGCCGCAGATAAGCCATATGCGGCGGCGCAAAAACTGCCCGATCCCCCAAGAGGGCCCGGATCCTTTCTCTGTGCACGGGCATCCCATCCCCCAGGAATAGGAGCCGATCATCAAGGGCGGATACGGCGCCGAGGTATTCTTCCAGCTTGACAGGCCGATCGCTCAGCAACCTATCCCCGGTGATGCCCCGGAAGGCTGCCCCATACACCTGCCCCGCCCTGGCGTCCTGAATGGGGCAAACGGCCCCGTCAAAGAGGATCGCGCCCCGGGCCATGGCTTCCAGCGCATCCACCGCGATGCAGGGCTTATTCAGGGCGTGGGCCAGGCCCTTTGCCGTGCTGACGCCGATGCGCACCCCGGTAAAGGAGCCGGGGCCCACCGTAACGGCAAAATAATCCGTATCGGCGATTTGCAGCCCCGTTTTTGCGTATGCTTCCTCTGTCATGGGCAGGATGGACTGGGAATGGGTGAATTTGTTCACCGCCATGGCCTCGTAGCGCACCGTGCCATCCTCTATCAGCGAAACCCCCGCCACCGGGCCGGAGGTATCCAGGCAAAGCAAGATCATAAGAGCCAATCCTCCTCAAAGGGAAAGCCGCCCAGGGGCTGGAAAGTAATTTCCCGGTCGTCGCCGCCCGGATTTTGTATGGAAATTTTCAGCATTCTTTCCGGCAGATACTCTGCGGCCCGCTCGCCCCACTCGATCAGGGCCACGCCGTCCCCGCCGATCTGCTCCTCCATCCCCATTTCTCCGATCTCGCCGCTGTCCTGGATGCGGTACCAATCGAAATGATACAGGGGGATGCGGCCCTCGTCATAGGCGTTCAGGATGGTGAAGGAGGGGCTTGGGATGGGCCCCGAAACGCCCAGGCCCCGCGCAATGCCCCGGGCCAATTCGCTTTTCCCGGCGCCCAGATCCCCTGTCAGGAGCACCGTATCCCCGGCATGCAGGCGCTTTGCCAGCCGCCCGCCCAGGGCCCTCGTTTCTTCCGCAGCGTGGGTAATAATCACTTGTTCCTCCCGAAATCACATGATGGCAAAGCTCTTGTAGAAAAACAGGCTGTAAGCAAAGCACAGCAGGGCGGATACAAACAGGATCGCCCGCCGGGCTCCTGCGCTTCTGACTTTGCACAGGATCAGATACACCGGCACGCAGCAGAGCATATACCGCCCGCCGCTGATCATCCACCCGGAAAGATAGGAAAAGCCCAGATACACCCCGCCGTAGAGGAGATAGCTGATCCTTTCCCGCTTCCACAGCCCCCAGAGCAGGACGCCCAGCACGGCAAAATACAAGATCAGCTGAGGCCAGTAAATGATAGCGCTCAAGCCCGGATGCTCCAGCGCCATGCTGTAGTGCTGGCTCAGGTTTTCGCCCACCCATTTGGTGCTCTGATACCAGGGGGCCGCCGCCTCGTATAACAAGAATTGAAAAAAGTTTCCGTGCAAAGCGTAATTGATGAGCAGATACACGCCGAACCCGGCGGGGATCAGAAGCACCGCGAGATCCTTCCAACGGAAGGGGCGCTTTTCCTCCCCTGCCCGCAGCAAAAACAGCTCGCATACCGCCGGGAACAAAAGCAGCATCCCCTGGGTGCGGCACAGCGCCGCCAGGAATCCTGTCATCCCCGCCGCCAGGAATCGCTTCGTGCGAATACAGTAAAGGCAGCTGATGGCAGTAAGCAGAAAAAGCCCCTCCGAAAACACGCCCATAACGAATACGGAAAAAGGAAACAGCGCCATGAGCAGCGCCCCGTCCCAGGCTTCCCTTTCCCCCGCGTCCTGAAGGATCAGCTCGTACAGCATGACGGAAGCCCCGGCATAGCAGCATTGGGATACCAGGACCCCCGCCAGGGGCAGGCTCCTCACCACCGCCCCCAGCAGGCGCACCAGCAGCGGATACAAAGGATAAAACACCAGATTGATGGCGTTCTCCCCCGAATGGACATAGCCGTTTTCGGCGATATCCAGATAGCGGGTGGCGTCCCCCGGGGTGGTCCACCGCTGCACGGCAAGGTCCCACAGCCCCTGGAATGAAAAGGAGCCGCTAATGAGGATGTGAGATAGGATCAGCATCAGGTAATGAACGCCCAGGCACATCCCGGCGATCGCCAGCCATTTTCGGGCCTTGGAGGCAAGTATCTTTTTCATTCCGTTCCTCCTATCCGATCCTGCCGTCCGCCATGGCGCAGATCACGGCGGCGGACAGGCATAGGCACACCGTCAGGAGGGCGGTATAACCCCGATGAGACAGGGAAAAAGCGCAGGGCGGGATTTTTCTGCCCAAGAAGAAAAAGATCAGCCCAGCCAGCAGAAAGACCAGCGGAACGCCGCAGGGCAGGAAGAAAAACGCGCTGCCCGGCAGGCACAGCAGCAGGAATGCCGCGTTTTCCGCCGCTTGCTCATTCCAGATCGTTTTAAGCCTCACCGTCAAAAGCCATAAGGCCGCCGTCGTCATCAGATACGCCAGCGCAAAGCCCGTAAGCCGATACTGCCGAAACAGGATGCCGCCCAGAAAGTGAGCGACGGCGGCGAATACGCCCGTGACAGGATAGCTGAATGCCGGGGCTGACAGGGCGTTCAGCGCCTCATGGAAATAGGGGCCGCCCAGGGCCTGCCCTATATCCTGGCCCGCTTCAAACGCACCATAGACCGTAAAGCGGATCAGCAAAGCAAAGAGGAAATAGCCCGCGCCTACCAGCGCGGTCATACAGGCGCAGCGCAGCATGGTCCTCACGGTTTCGCCCTTCAAAAGGCCCGCTTTACGCAGAAAGGCCATGATCAAAAGCCCGATCAGCGCCAGCATCCCCACGCTGCCCAGCGCGCCTACCGCCCAGCTCATGCCCTGCCTCCCTCCGCAGTTGTTCTCAGTCTTCGCTTGTCAGCACGATGGCAGCGCCCTCCGGGCGCACGTCCAGCACGAAGCAGCTCTTTTTGCCAAACACGCTTTCCATCCGCTGCACAAAATCATCCGTCAGATCGTTAGGCACCACGTTCAGGGTGGTTCCGGCAAAGCCGCCGCCATGCACCCGCCAAGCGCCGCCGTCAGTCAGCTTGAGCTTTGCCAGCTCCAGCGCCAGGGCCATGGGCTGCTCCGTCCCCGCAGGATAAATATTCTGCAGCAGCTTCCAGCTGCTTTCCCCCGAATCGATCATGCATTGCAGCACGGTATCCATATCGTTTTCCCGTATGGCGCAAACCATCTTTTTCACCCGGGCGTTTTCCTGATAAAAATGCATGGCGCGGAGGATGGCCCGCTCCCCCACCTGATCGCGAAGCTCAGGCAGGCTTTGCATCATCTGCTCCGGGCGCACCTGACGAAGCACCCGTTTCCCGAAAAACCCGGCGACCGCCTCCATTTCCGTGCGGATGGCGGCGTATTCCGCCGTCAGGTTATCGTGACTGCCTCCCGTATTCACCACCACCAGGGAATAGCCCGCCTCCTGAAAGGAGAAGGAAAGCGGTGTCACCGCAGGCTCGTCCTTAAAATCGATAGCGACCAGGCCGCCGGTGGAGCAGGCCATCTGATCCATGAGGCCAGAGGGCTTGCCGAAATAGGCGTTTTCCGCATACTGGGCGATCTGGGCCCGGGCGGTGCTGTCAACGGTAAAGCCGTTGTACAGCGCGTCAAAGACAGCGCAGACCATCACCTCATACGCGGCGGAGGAGGAAAGGCCGCTGCCCCCGATCACGTCGCTGGTAACGACGGCGTTAAAGCCGCCCAGGCGAAAGCCCCGATCCTGCATCCCGCGGGCCACGCCCCGTACCAGGGCGGCGGAGGTGCCCTCTTCTTCCTTGCGGGCCTCCAGTTCGTTCACGTCGATTTCCACGGCGGGATAACCCTGGCTGAATAAAACCACCCGGGAATCCGACCGGGGAGATACGCAGGCCAGGCAATCCAGGTTTACCGCTGCCGCCAGCACCAAGCCCCGGTTGTGATCGGTATGATTGCCGATGATTTCGGTGCGGCCCGGGGCGCTGATTAAATACAGGGGCGCTTTTTCCTCATGGAAAGCCTCCTGATGCGCCTTCACCAGGGCGGTATAGCGGGTCAGCTGGGTGGTCAGCGCCCCTTCCCGCCGCCCGTACAGGCGGGTGAACCGTTCCATGGCGGCGGGCCGCTTGATGGCGGCAAGCATGTTAGAATAACGATCCATTCGTTTTTGCTCCTCCTTACAGTTGATCCAGGATATCCTGCCAGAACGCGATAAACTCCTGAACGCCCAATTCGTTCAGGCGCTCCTCAAAGGCGTCAAAGGAAGCGTCGGATATTTCCTCCTGCCCCTGCACCCATTTGCCCATTTGCACATCCACGTAATACCCAAGCTCTTTCTGCATCTGCTCCGCTTTTTCCAGCTGTTCCGCTGTCAGGCTGCAATATGGGAAGGGCATCACGGCGTAATCCCGGAAGGCGTCCTGTTGTTCCAGCACGGCGGTATATTGCCCGGCGCCTCCGTACCTTCGCTGAAAATTCTCCGCCATGATGCCGGGGTAGCTGGCCCCGCCGTCGATCAGCGTCAGGGCGCTGAAAAATTCAGAATTGCTGATGGCGCTCTGCGTCATCCGCCAGGTGCCGTCGCCGTCGATGAGATAATCCACGTTTTCCAGGCCCACAGAGGCCAGGATGGCCCCTTCCTCCGTGTAGAGGGTATCTGCCCAGGAGAGCATTTTCCCCGGGTCCTTGCAGGCGCTGGTAACGGCAAACGTGCCCCGAAGCAGGGGGCCCGTATAATCCCGGTACGCCTGTTTCCCTTCATAGGTCAGGGGCATCAAAATCTGATAATCCTCCTGCCCCCAGGCTGTCCTGAATACGTCCGCCGCCACCGGGGCCAGGATCATCCCGTAGGTCGCCTTGGCGTTGCTGTCGGTGACGGTGCGCATGGCGCTGTTCATCAGGAACCCGTTTTGATCCAGCAGCTCTGCTTCATATAAGTCTCTAAGCCAAGTAACAAACAGCCGATAGTTTTCATCCAGCGGCATATACATTACCTGCCCGTCCTCGACGAAAATATTGTAATCATTGGCGATCAGGCCGAAGGCATGGCCCAGAAATTTGAGATCGAAGGGCCCCAGGAACCCCAAGGGGATCTCGTCCTGCCTGCCGTTTCTGTTGGGGTCCTTCTCGGAAAAGGCGGTAAGCACGGTCACCAGCTCCTCCGCCGTGGTGGGCGCTTGAAGATGCAATGTATTCAGCCAGGCGGAATTTACCCACAGGTAATTCTGCACGGGCAGATTGCTGATAAAGGGCAGCGCGGCAATGGAGCCGTCCGGCAAGGTGATGGCGGACAGGTAATCGGGATGCTGCTGCAAGATGGCCCACAGGTTGGGGGCGTATTCGGAAAGATAGGGCTTGAGATCGATGAGCACGCCCTTTTCCCGCATGGAAATGCATTCAGCCGAGGTGAGGGCCGCCTTGAACAGCACGTCCGGCATTTCATCCCCCGCCTTCATATCGGCCTTGGCCTGGGTCCAGGCATTCAGGTTCTTATACTGCTGATAGGCAAAAGATACCCCGGTCTTTTCTTCCATCCTGATAAAAAACTGGTTATCCGCCCATGTGCGGTACTGCGTATCGTCAAAGCCTGCCAGGATATATGCGGGCTTCGGGGCTTCCTCCGCCTGGGCAGCACCGATGACGCACAGCAGCGCCAGCAGCAGGCAGGCAGCCTTTTTCCATCCCATACGCCTTTCCTCCTTTAACGGGTATCGGATTGATTATACAGGATTTTTCCCGATTTGAACACCCCCCAATTTACTTATCTTCCTTCCCCCGGGCCGCGGGAACCGGGAAAGGCCCGATTTCATACCATGTAATATCGCAGTCAATGAAGGAGGGATATGATGCGATTCTTGATCCCCGGCGCATCGGCGCGGGATGAAGCGGCGCGGCTTGAATGCCTGCGGCGGAAACATACATTGCCCGATCACGGGCCCTGGGACGCGGTGCTGCTCCCCCTGCCCGTATCTCAAATATCGGAGGATTGCGCCGATCAGCTGCCTCCGGGCCAAAGGGTGATCTGCGGGCGGACGGACGCCGCCTTCGATTGCCTGTCCGCAAAACGCCGCTGGCGGCTATGCAGGGTGCTGGAAGATGAAAGCTTCACTTTGGAAAACGCCGCTCTTTCCGCGGAAGGGGCGCTGTACGCCGCCATGCGGGAAAGGGAGGATGCCATCCGGGGTGCTGAATGTCTGGTGATCGGGTACGGCAGGATCGGGAAACAATTGACGCATCTGCTGCGAGCCTTAGGCGCGCAGGTGACGGTGGCGGCCCGCCGCCCGGAAAGCAGAAAGGAAGCAGGCGAAGGCAGCATCCCGCTGACGCTTCTCTCCCGGGCCTTGCCGGATACCCAGATCGTATTCAACACCGTTCCCGCAAACATCCTGACGGAAAGCCAGCTTTCCTTCCTGCCCGATAACGCCCTGTATCTGGAGCTGGCGAGCCCGCCCTACGGCATACCCCCGGAAAACGCAAAGCATACGAAAGCCAAATACCTGCTGGAGGGCGGTATCCCGGGCCGGTATTGTCCCCGATCCGCCGCCGCGCTGCTGATCGATTACGCCGAAAGGACGGTGAACGCGCCATGAGCACCACCCGGGTAGGCTTCGCCCTGACAGGCTCCTTCTGCACCTTTTCCAAGGTGTTCCAGGTGATTCGGGAGCTGACCGAAGCCGGTTACGATATCACCCCCATTCTTTCCTTCGCCTCCGCCCGGGAGGATACCCGGTTCCATCCCCAAACGGAGGTATGGCAGACCCTGCAGGAGATCACCGGGAAAAAGCCCCTCTCCACGTTGCCGGAGGTGGAGCCCATCGGACCCAGGAAACTGCTGGATGCCTATATCATCGCCCCCATGAGCGGGGCCAGCATGGGCAAAATGGCCCACGGCATCTTCGATACCCCCGCGCTGCTGGGCGCCAAGTCCCATCTGCGGAACAGCCGCCCCGTGCTGGTGGCCCCCTCCACCAACGACGGCCTGAGCACCGCGGCGGAAAACCTGGGGAAGATTTTGGCGATGCGAAACGTCTATTTAGTGCCCTTCGGTCAGGATGATCCCATCGGCAAGCCCCGTTCCGTGGTGGCGGATTTCACCAAGATCCCGGAAGCTCTTGCCGCTGCCTTAGCCGGGGCGCAGATGCAGCCCATATTGCTTGGCACCTTGAAAAAAGAAGGGAAATAGGATATACTATATATGTGGAGGATTACGCCATGAAACACTTACGCATCGCCTTGATCTGCCTGGCGCTGACGGGGGCCTGCTTATCCCCCGCAGTTCTTTCGGAAAGCAGCCTGGAAATAGCCGTGCTTCCCATTCAGATCGAGCAGCGGGAAACATTAGGCCCCGCCGTGATCCAGGATAAAAACGACCCGGAGATCACCCACGAATGCTTCATCCGCTATCCTGAATTGGTGAGCGATGACCCCGCCTATGGGCCTGCGCTGGAAAAAATCAATCAGGCCATCCTGGAGAAGGCCCACATCCGGGAGTACGAGGCCATGCTGCCCGCTTTTCAGATGGGCAGCATGGGCCTGAGGATGGATTATGAGCTGGGCCTGTCCGATAATCACGCAGCGGGCGAAGGGCGAAAGATTTACGACCGTTATATTTCCATCCTCTTCAGCGCCCGGGGAAAAATGCTGAGCGGCAGGCCCGGGCAAATCTATTACCCCATGACCTTCGATTTAATCACCGGGGAGGAAATCACATTCGATCAGGTATTTGCGGACCCGGAGGGCGGGAAAGCCTTTATCGAAACGTATCTTATGGAAGTGGTGGGGCCCACCCTTTCCACCTACCTGGAAAACAGCGATCTGCTCCCCGTTCCCTTTGACCGCTTCTTCTTAGACAGCTTTGGGCGCGTCAATTTCTATTATGAAAGCAATCAGCTTTCCTTCCTGTCCGGCTTTGCCGGGGCCGTCAGCTTCCGCTATGCGGAATTGAAGGATTATCTGGACTTTTCAGATGCGGGCGTCGTCAGTCATATGGGCTATCTGAACGCTCAAAAGTACATGACAGAGGAGGAAAAGCGTGAAAACGCGCTGAACCTCCTCTCCGGCGGCGCTTTGGTTTTCTCGTTTCAAGACGGTATCACCCCGGGAGAAAGCCTGCAGGCGGCGCTTCAGGACGTTCACCCCGCCTCCGATCCGGATTATTACCCCGGCGGGGCCTGCCTGGAATTGGAGGAGGCGGAATACCGGGGCTGCCTGATCCTGACGGACGAAGCGGAAGAACAGGTGACCGGGCTGCTTTCCAGCCGTTTTTCCCTTTATGATCTGGAAACGGGCTTTACCTCCTTAACGGATGCTGCCGCCTTTCTGGGGCGGGATCCGGTCATTTCCCTGCCTCTGGATGAAACGGCGGCGGGAATGTACCGCGTCTGCCCCGGGCAAATGGCAGTCTATTCCCTGCAAAGGATGGATAACGAGCCCCTGACCTTGACGCTGTATGCCGACGAAAAGGGCATCGTGCAGTACGTATCCGTGGAAATCGAATGAATGGAGAGAAAAACTTAACCATGAGCACAGCCGTCAAAAAGCAAAAAAGCCAGCCGGCCCTTGCCACCACAGGCCGGGGCGCGGCTTTCAATATCGCCCTGGGCATCGTAAGCCTGACGATGGGGTGCGCCTGGCTGTTTTCCTTATATGTGAATACAGGCAGCCAGGTGCTGACCCAATTATCCTTTACCCTCCAGGGGCTTTGCGGGCCGCTGTGCCCCGTGCTGCCCCTTTTGCTCATCTGGGGCGGGGCCAAGCTGCTGGTATCCACCCGCCATCGGGTTTCGGTGCGCAATTATGTGATCGTGTGGGGCATTTATATCCTTCTGCTTGCCGGCTATACCCTCATCGCCCGGGTATCCCAGAACGGCGGACAGGCGTATCTGGATTTCGTGGGGGTACAGAATACCCGATTGGTGTTTTCCGATCCCAACGGGTTCATTTCTTACCTGAATCAGGCCTATATGCAGCGCACCAGCGGCGCGGGCGGCCTCATCGGCATGCTGGTGGCCTTCCCCCTGTGGAAAATCCTGACCCGGATCGGCGCAGCCATGTTCGTGGCGGTGTGCCTGATCGCGCTGCTCTTTATCCTGTTCCGCTTTAACCCGGGGGATGCGTTCCGCTCCGCCTCCGATCATCAGGAGCTCCGTCGGCAAAAGCGGGCCCGGCAAAAGGAAAATGCTCCCCAGCAAACGAGCTTCCAGGATGCCCCCGCGCCTCAGCAGCCCGCTTCTCCCATCCCTCAGGATTATTGGGAGCCCGCGCCGGTTTACGATACGCAGGCCGCCTATACGCCCCAGCCCGTTCAGGACGAGCAGGGCTTTTATCCCGTACAGCCGGAATTGTACGATGAAAAATTCCCGCTGCATACCGCGCCTCAGCCCAGCCTGACGCAGGAAAAGCCTGTTCCCCAGCCGATCCAAACCCCGGCTGAGGAAAAGCAGCCGGAGCGTCCCTCCGTGCTGGATCGCATCCGGCAGAAGGTAACAAGCCCCAAAGCGGAAGAGGAAAAGCAGCCCGCGAAAGCACAGCAGCCTCAGGAAAACCGCAGGCCCGCCGTTTCCAAGCCCCTGCCGGTGGTCCAGGCTCTGGACGAGGAGGAGGACGGCCTGCCCTGGGACGAGCCTATCAAAGAGCCCGCCAAGCCCATCCGCCGCCCTGCGGAAAATAAGCCCGGACAGATCCCGGCGGATACCATCCGTGAAATCGCAAAGCCTGCCGGAAGACCCGTCCAGGAAAGCGCGCCTGCCCAAACAGCTCCCAAGCCCGCAGCCGATAGCTGGGCGGCCCAGGTAAAGCAAAAGGCCCAGGCCCTGGAAAACGGCATGCCGGAGCATACCGCCACGAAAGGCGAACCCAAGCCCGTTTATACCGACCCCGTCATGCCCATCACCGGGGAACGTATTCCCATCAAGCCCCCGAAGGAAACGGCCCATACGCTGCCCGGAGCCAAGCTGGACGGCACCAGCGCCCCCACCGTAAAGCAGGGCAGCATGGGGCTGAACGTGCCCTATCAGGCCCCGCCCATTCGGCTCCTGAAGGAAAGCCGCGCCGTGCCACAGGAGGACGCCGCCCAGGAGGACGAGGGCCGGGCGCAGGTGATCGAAAATACGCTGCGCTCCTTCGGCGTGGATTCCGAAGTCAAGCAGATCATGCACGGCCCCGCCATCACCCGCTTCGCCATTCAGATCGCCCCGGGCGTGAAGGTGAGCCGGGTATCCAATACGGCGGATAACCTGGCCCTGGAGCTCAAGACCAAGCATGTCCGCGTGGAAGCGCCCATTCAGGGCACCAATTATATCGGCATCGAGGTGCCCAATCAGCGGGTCAGCACCGTGGCGCTCAGGGATGTGCTGGACAGCCCCGAAATGACCAACAGCCCCTCTCCCCTGCTGGTGGCGCTGGGCAAGGATATCGCCGGCGCGCCGGTCTTATGCGATCTGAGCAAGATGCCCCATCTGCTCATTGCCGGCGCCACGGGCAGCGGCAAATCCGTCTGCATCAATTCCATCGTATGCAGCCTTTTGTACCGCACCTCCCCCGATCAGGTGCGCCTCATTATGATCGACCCCAAGCAGGTGGAACTGAGCGTGTATAACAGCATCCCCCACCTGCTGGTGCCGGTGGTATCCGATCCCCGGAAAGCGGCGGGAGCCCTTTCCTGGGTGGTGCAGGAGATGCTGGAGCGCTACGGCAAATTCAGCGCCCAGAACGTGCGGAACCTGGCGGGCTATAACAAGGTCAATCAGGGCACCGATCAGGTGCTGCCCAATATCGTGGTGATCATCGACGAAATGGCGGACCTGATGGAGGTCTGCCGCAAGGACGTGGAGGAATCCATCCGCCGCCTGGCGGCTCTTGCCCGTGCCGCGGGCATTTATATGGTGCTGGCGACCCAGCGGCCTTCCGTTGACGTTATCACGGGCGTCATCAAAAACAACATCCCCAGCCGCATCGCCTTTGCCGTCTCCTCCGGCACGGACAGCCGCACCATCATCGATATCAACGGGGCGGAAAAGCTGATGGGCAAGGGCGATATGCTCTATAAGCCCGCCGGCACCTCCGCCACCCGGGTGCAGGGCTGCTTCGTATCCGACGAGGAGGTCAACGCCGTCACCGATTACATCGGCAGCCGCTACCAGACCAATTACGACCCCAACATCACCGACCATCTGGAAAACGCCGGCAAGGAGCCTGCCGCCGATGAAATCAGCGGCGACATGGACGACGGGGCCAGCGCCGGGAGCGGCGACGGCTCCTTTGGCGATCTGCTCAGGCAGGCTATCGAAATGGCGGTGGAGGACGGGCAAACCTCCACCAGCATGCTCCAGCGGCGGCTGCGGGTGGGCTACGCCCGGGCAGGAAGATTGATCGATGAAATGGAAAAGCGGGGCGTCATCAGCCATTCGGAGGGATCCAAGCCCCGAAAAACGCTGATCACGAGAGAGGAATACTATGATACGTACCGTGATGAGTGAATGAAGATTCCTCGCAGCCGATATAGTTGGCAGCCAATGAAAAGCCCTTGCCTGTAGGTTGCCCGACACTCTTTGATATGATATTCTTACCTTGAATCAACAAATCGGGAATAACGGAAAAAGACGTGCGGGAAATCTTCACAAAAAAGGCGAATTATACGCAAGGCAACGGTCGGAGCGTGCGGTATTACGGGCAGAAAGCCATCATTACAGATCAGCAAGGTGTAATTGTTACGGTGATAAAAACCGATCATCCGAAAGCGGATTTGAGGGAAAAATGAAAAGTCCAACTATAGGGCTTATTCAAAAAATCATCAAGGGCGACGGGATCACGAAGGAAAACGTGGATGATTTCTGTAACGATCTTGAAAACGCATTATGCCGGGAATACCGTTCGTTATTCGAGAGGCAGCCAGCATTTGCAGAGCGCTTGAATGACGACGTGCTGGATATTTGCGAGGAAGTGGAAATGGGCTATGATCCCCAAGTGTTCGGCAGAAAACTGGGCGAGGCTTATGATCGGGCGCTGACGCTGATCGATCAAAAGGGAGCGCCTTTGGAGCCTGAAGAAGAAACTCAACAGTAAATAACAGTTTTTCAAATTGAATGGTGCACTTACTCACCACTTGAAAAGTGGTGAAAGTGCGTCTTCCTATATATGTTGAAAAAGAAGGTGTTTCATCCTTAACAGCATAAATCTTACGATCAATTCACGAATATCTAAGTGATAACGCATCCCGCGGGATGCGTTCAGAGTATCAATAAACCCCAGGATAGCTCGAAAGGGCCGCAGCCCTTTCGACTTTTATCCGCAGGACCGGGTCTCCCGGTCCGAGGAGCAGTCAGTATGACTGCTTCCGATATCAATTTGCGACCG
>CAJOPV010000112.1 GCA_905236495.1 uncultured Christensenellaceae bacterium | reverse complement strand
CCATAACGGAGGACACGGAGGAGGACCCGCAATAAACCGGCAAGCAAACAGGGCGGCGGCATATCATCCGTCGCCCTCAGAGCATCGCAAATTGATATCGGAAGCAGTCATCCTGACTGCTCCTCGGACCGGGAGACCCGGTCCTGCGGATAAGAGTCGAAAGGGCTGAGGCCCTTTCGAGCTATCCCGGGGTTTACTGATACTCTGAAACAGGGCGGCGGCATATCATCCGTCGCCCTGTTTTATATTGTGTTTTTTTATTTGAGGAAGGCCGTCATCATATAGCCTGTGGTATTCCCGTAGCGCACCTGGGTCCATTCCTCGCCGGGGGTGAGCACGGTGACGACGGCGCCGGAGGGCACCTGCCGGGTGACGCTGCCGGTGGCTTTGCTGGGGGCGGCGCGCAGATTCACGTAGCTGCCGCCGTTCTGCACCATTTTGGTGGGGGAGGCGGATACGCCGGAGAGCTTCAGATACTTCGTCATAAAGTAGCCGATATTGCCCGTGGCGGCGCCATAGACCTTGGTCCAGGCTTCGCCCGGGGCGATAACCTCAAACCGGGTGCCGTTCTTATACTGGGCCACCACCTTGGCGGAGGTGGAGGGCTGAGAACGGAGGTTCAGGTATTGGGTGGCCTTGGGGTTGCTGACCACGGCGGTGCCGAAGGTGGCGGGCCTCTGGGAGGGCGCAACGGGATTTACGGGGGTCACGCCGCCGCTCCAGGAAATAAAGGCGGAATCCATATACCCGATCATGCCCTGCACCTGCACCGTCCAGAAGGAGCCGTTCTGGGCCAGCACGGTCAGGGCCGTGCCGGTGGGGAACTGGGCCAGGATGGAGGAGCCGGAATAGGAGGGCAGATTGCGCAGGTTCACCTTCCCGCCGTTGGCGGCGCGGACGTAGGCCGTCTGCCCGGAATAAGAGGGGCTGACGGGGGTGACAGGGGAAGCGCCGTTCAGGGTGACGAATTCCCGGCGGAAATAGCCCGTCTGGTCGCCTATCCGCACCTGATACCAGCCGTCGGAGGTGGTGGAGAGCAGGGCGAAGGACGCGCCGTTGTAATAAATGCCCAGCACCGGGGCGTCCAGGCTGGGGTATTGCCTCAAATTCAGAAAGGAAGAAGGATTGGGGTTGTTCACCACCCCGTAGCCGATGGCTGTGACCGGGGCTGCCGGCGCCTGGGTGGGTGCGGAGGCGCCGACCGGGGTCAGGTATTTTTTGCTCATGTAGCCGTTTAAGGATACGCTGGGCACATACACCTGATACCAATTGCCATACTCGCTGAGCACCCCCACCTGAGTGCCCTGGGGCACGTTGCCGATGACGGCGTATTCGGTGCCCGGGCCGGTGCGGATATTCAGGTTGCTGGTGTTGGTTACCACGGCGTAGGCGTTAATGCCGGGCACCTCCGCCAGGGCGGGCAGGGCGGCCGCAAACAGGAGCAAGGCGCAAAGCAGGGCCGGGATGGTTTTGAGCAAACTGCGTTTCATAGCGTATCCCTCCAAGCATGGATTCGTTATCTATCATATGAACGAATGAACCCGAGGATTTCTTTCAAAGAATTTACAATAATTCCACCAGCACCCGATTTTGCACGTCCATGCCCCGCCGGGTGAGGCGGAGGAAGCCGCCGTCCCATGTAAGCAGCCCTTGGGAAAGGGGCTTTATCAGCTTTTCCCCAAAGGCTTCCCGGAGCGTTACGCCGTGCATCAGGAGGAAATTCTTTTCCGATACCCCCTCCGTCATCCGAAGGCCCAGCATCACGCTTTCAAACCGGGCCTCCTCCGGGGAAATTTTCGTTTCCTCCGCTGCCCGGCCCTGGAGATACGCCGCAAGGTCGGGCGGGTTTTGATACCGAATGCCGTTCAGAAAGCCGCAGGCGGCGCAGCCCAGGCCCAGGTATTCCTTCCGCTTCCAGCAATCCATGTTGTGGCGGCAGGCATAGCCCGCCCGGGCGAAATTGCTGATCTCGTACTGGAAAAAGCCGTTTCCTGCCAGCGTTTCCCGGCACAATTCGTACATGTCCCGTTCCGTATCCTCGTTAGGCAGCGCCCATACCCCGGCATCCACCTGCCGCTTCATCCTTGTGCCCTCCTCCAGGATGAGGCCGTAGCAGGATAGGTGGGTGGGGGCCAGAGCCAGGGCGGCGGCGAGGGTCTCCCGCACGTCCTGAAGCGTTTGGGTGGGCAGACCCAGCATCAGATCCAGGTTCAGGTTATGAAACCCCGCCTGCCGGGCCAGGCTGACGCTTTCCTCCACCTGCCTCCAGGTGTGGATGCGGCCCAGCAGGGAAAGCAGCCTTTCCTGCCCGGCCTGGGCCCCGAAGGAGAGGCGGTTGACGCCGTTCATCCGAAGGGCATTCAAAAATTCCGCCGTTACCGTACCCGGATTGCATTCGCAGGTGCATTCCGCCTCCGGGGAAAAGGAAAACCGCTCCCGCAGGGCGCGAAGCAAACGATCCATGAGCTTAGGGCTCAACAGGGAAGGGGTGCCGCCCCCGATGTACAGCGTAGCGATCCGGGCGTCCGGCACGGCCCTTTCCTCCGCTTCCCGGATCACCCTTTCCACGTAGGCGGGCATATCCTTCGCCCTGTCGGGATAGGAAGTAAAATCGCAGTAAGCGCATTTCCTTATGCAAAAGGGGATATGGACGTATAAGCCGATCTCCCGCTTCATGGCAGGGTGACGGCATACACGTCGTTATCGCAGGAAAGCAGGGCCACGCCGTTATTCAGCATGCCCAGGTAGCCCGTCACCGGAGCGCCGTTCAAATCGGCGGGCAAACTGATGGCGGTAAAGCGCCGATCGTTCAGATTGGCGCGGTAGATCATATCCTGGGCGAAGGCGTAAATGCGCCTGCCCTGCAGCGCCGCTCCCACGCAGGGGGAGGGCAGGGAATAGCGGTTGTCCGTTTTGCCGAAGATGAGGCGCAGCTGATTGATGCGCCCGTATTCGTCGCTTTGCCGGGAGGGGGTGAAGAGCAGCATGGCGTCGCTGCCGGAAACCTGGCTGCTGATGAGCTGCCAGCCATACACCAGCACCGTGCCGGAGGAATCCAGCGTGCCCCGGTAATCGTACTGCCGAAGCTGCCGGGTGCTGACGACGTTCAGCTTGGTGCCGGCGTAAATCACCGCATACACCAGATGATCCCCCAGGGAAATGCCCCCGGAATTGCTCAGGTTCACCCGGAAGGTGTGCAGCGTGGTATCCGGCACGCTGCCATACACGTCCAGGGAGGTAGTCCACAGATATTCCCCGTCGCTGAAAAAGCCCAGGTCCAGCAGGATCATATCCCGGTAGGCGTTGGTTTCGTTATCCACGCTGGTGCCCTGCATGTCTTTGATCACCAGGGAGGGGCTGATATCGCCCCCCAGCACCACCGCCACGTATTTGCTGCCTACCCGGGCAAACTGGATGGCGTCGGAGAGGTTTTCGTTATAGGTGGAATGCCCGTTGCGGTCGATCAGGTGCAGCTGGGTGCCCGTCCAGGCGGCGATGACGGAATCGGAGCAGGAAAAGCTGGCGCCGCCGCCGATGGTATAGCTCCATCTTTCTCCGCCGTTGGGGGATAAGCAATACAGCGTCATGCCGTCGTAATACAGGATGTTATTGCCAAAGGGCGTAACGCTTTGGGTGGCGACACAGCGCAGCTTCGCCGCGGAGACGGATCGGTTGCTGCCGCCGAATACCCCCAGCAGCGCCATCACCACCAAAACAGCCAGCACCGCAAGGCCGATCACCGTCCACCGGCGCCGGGAGGAATCGAGGAAGTCAGATCGCTGCATGGGGGCCTCCGATCACATCAAAATCAAACTGCGCGTTTATTATACAATCATTTTTCTTCCGCGTCAAACAAAGATAGGATATCCTTTTCGCTGAGCCGCGTGGGCATTTCTTCCCCGGGGGTGATGAGCTGGTCGAAGAGGCGTCGCTTCTGCTGGCTCATGCGCAGCACCTGCTCCTCGATGGAGTGGTGCATCACCATACGGATCACCTCCACCTTCTTTTTCTGCCCGATGCGGTGGGCCCTGCCCGTGGCCTGCTCCTCGGCGGTGGGGTTCCACCAGGGATCGAAGTGGATCACCAGGTCGGCCCCCGTCAGGTTCAGCCCCGTGCCCCCGGCCTTGAGGGAAATGAGGAATACGTTTTCCTCCCCGTCGTTAAACCGCCGGGTGAGGGCCAAGCGCTCCTTGGCAGGGGTCTCCCCGTCCAGGTACAGGCAGCCGATGCCCTCCTGACCAAGCCGCTTTTCGATCAGGCGCAGCATGGAGGTAAACTGGGAAAACACCAGCGCCCGCCGCCCGGCGGAGAGGGAGGGGGGCAGCACGTCCATCAGCATCTCCATCTTGCCCGATACCCCGTCGTAATCCGGCAGGCACAGCGCCGGGTGGCAGCAGATCTGCCTTAGCTCCGTAATGGCGGAAAGCACCTCCGCCCGGCCCCGGGAAAGGCCCCGATCCAGCAGAATCTGATGCACTCGTTCACGCTTTTGAAGCAGCGCCGCGTCGTAGGCCCTGCGCTGCTCCAGGGGCATTTCCGCCATGAGCACGCTTTCCATTTTTTCGGGCAGCTCGCCGAGCACCTCGCTTTTCAGCCTGCGCATCAGGAAGGGGCGGATGCGGCGGCGCAGGTCCTCCGCGTTCTGGCCTTCGCCCCAGCGGCGAAGAAAATCGGTATAGCGGGGCAGATATCCGGGCAGCACGAAATCAAACAGGCTCCACAATTCCCCGGCGTGGTTCTCCATGGGGGTGCCGGTTAGGGCGATGCGGGTATCGGCGGTCAATTGCTTCACCGCGTGGGCCCCCACGCTTTGCACGTTTTTGATCTGCTGGGCTTCGTCCAGGACAGCGAAGCGGAAGGAAATATCCTGGAGCAGCGCCGCGTCCCGCCGGATCAGGGGATAGCTGGTGATCACCAGGTCCGGGGCGTCCGCCCCTTTCAGGCGGGCGATCTGTTCCGCCCGGGCGGCCTGGCCCCCGGTGAGCAGCATCACCCGCAGCTGGGGGGTGAACCGGGCGCATTCGCTGAGCCAATTATAGGTCAGCGACGTGGGGGCCACGATGAGGGAGGGCTTGGCGGGGGTTTCCGTCTGCACGCAGGACAGCAGGGCGGATAAGGTCTGCACCGTTTTGCCCAGGCCCATATCGTCCGCCAGAATGCCGCCCATGCCCAGGGCATGCAGGGCCATGAGCCATTGATAGCCCCGTTCCTGGTAAGGACGCAGGCCCTTGACCGGGACCTCCGGGGCGGTATAGGCCATGCCGGCGGCCCGGGCGGCGGGGGCGTCCAGATGAACGGATAAGCCCGCCTCCCGGATCAGGGCGGCAAAGTACGCCGCCCAGCAGGCCCCGACGGCGCCGCCCTCCGTATTCTCCCGGGCTTCGGAAAGGGCCTCCGCCAGGGGCTGCCAATCCGCCGCGTCGCTCAGGTCCAGGAAAGCCCCTTCCTTGAAGCGGAAATACCGCCGCCGGTTCCGAAGCGCTTCCAGCAGGCCCTGCAGCTCCTCCACCGGGGTGCCCCCGTCGGTCAGATCCAGGTCCAGATGCCCGTTCCGTAAGCTCAGGGAACCGGCAAGCCGGGGCTTCCGGGGGGTCAGACGGCGGAAATCCTTGCTGAAAAAAACCTCCGCGCACTGGGACAGCCGGGCCGCCCCCTGGGTGACGAAATCATACACCCGATCCCCGCCGGTGAGGTACACCGTGCCCCGGCGCACGTGAAAGCCGGAGCGGGCCAATTCATCCAGCACGGCCTTTTCCCCCGGGGCGTCCCGAAGCAGCAGCGCGGCGGGAGAAGGGCCCTCCGGGGCGAAGGGATCGATCTGGATATCGCCGTAGCGGAAGCAGGCCCGGGCGGTGACGTCGGGGCCGGCTTTATCCAGATACACCTGGGCCTTCAGGGGAAGGCGAACGAACTGCTTTTCCAGCTCCGGCTCGATGGCGACGGAGGCGAAGCGCAGAAGGAAGGGCATCAGATCGCTCATTGCCTTTCCCGTTTCGGAAAAGACCGCCTTGACCTCCCGCCCCGCGGAGTAGCGGTGCATGACGCCGGTCAGCGCCTGCTGCTCCCGGGGCACATGAAGGCATTCCCCGTTCCAAAGCACGAAGGCGTAATCCCGCGTCAGGGGCAAAAACACGTCCGGCAGCTCCGCGGAGATCGTCAGGCGCTGGGGGGTGCCGCTAACGTGGAACTGCCAGGGCAGCCCCGCTTCCCGTACCCCGGGCAGCAGATATTTCTTTCCCTCCGCCTGGAGGGTAAAGGGGATTTCCTTGAAGGCGCTCAGCACCCGGGCGGCGGCCCGGGGCGGCAGGAGCATCACCCTGGCCTCCATGCCCGTCAGGGCTTTGGCAGCGGGGTATTCACAGCATTCCGCCAGGATATCCAGCAGCAGGTTCTGCTGCTCGTCAAAGCGCATCCATTGAGGCCGGTATTCAAAGCCCTTGCCAAAGGGCAGGGCTTCGCCCTTTTCCCGGCAGAGAAGGAAATGGGGGATATGGCGAACCACATACAGCCTTTCTTCCCCGATCTTAAGGCCGATGCGCAGCCCCTCCCGGGTCAAAAACAAGGTGGGGGCCAATCGCACCCCGTCTGTTTCCGGCAGCATGCCGGATACCGCCTCCATCAGAGCGGGGGCGGCCTGCCGGGCCAGGCGGTTTTCCATTTCCCGGAGGACGCCGCTGTCCAGGGCCGCCAGGGCTGCGGCGACGGCATGGGGGCATCGGGGCTGCCCGCAATCGCACTGTATGGACCGGGCGGAGACGCTCACCAGATGCTTTTCCTCGCCTCCCACCAGGAAAACGATCTCATCCTTTCCCCGGCGGGCTTCCCTCACCGGGGCGCGGTAAAACAGGGCCCGGCCTTGTTGGTAGGCTTCCTCTCCGGCCTGATCCCGCAGAAAATCCTCGGTCAGCATAGCGCGCACCTCCTCTCGGCGAAAAAAACACGCATCTTTTCATAATACGATGTGGATGGCCGTTTTCCTGCCGGGTTTTCAAAAATCAGAAAACAGCCTCGCCGTCTCTGGGGGCATCGACAGTTTTCGCGCCCCGGATCGACGCCAAGGCACGGGGCGGAAGCGTATGCTGATGCCCGGAGGAAGAAAGGATGCGGGTGCGGGGCGAGGAATTCCTGCTCATCAACGGGTGGATGAATTATCTGTCGCTGCTGCTGGCGGCGTGCCTGGGCAGGATCCCCTTCCGCCCCGGGCGGGCGGCGATCGCCGCCGGGCTGGGGAGCGGGTATGCGCTGCTGGCCTGGATGGGGGACGGGATGCTCAGGGGGCCGATTCCCCTGCTGCTGGCGGCGGCTGTCATGGGCGGGATCGCCTTCGGATGGCGGGAAATGCGGGGCGCGGCGCTGACGGCGGCGGCGGGGCTGCTGCTGTCCGGCGGGGCGGATTATCTGCTGGGCCGGGGAATCGGCACAGGGCCCACGCTGCTTTTTTGCGGCGGCATCACGGCGGGGGTGTGCCTGATTCTGCGGTGGCGGCGAGGCCCCGGCTTTGAGCCGCTTACGGCGCGGATCACCCTGTCCGGGCGTACGGCCCGGCTGCCCCTGCTCCGGGACAGCGGGAACCTTCTGCGATGCGGGATCGCGGGCTTGCCGGTGGTGGGCGCGCCCATCGGTCTCCTTCGGGATATCCTGCCCCCGGGGATCGATCCCAACGACCTTGCCACCCTGCCCCGGGGATGGCGGCTGCTTCGCATCCGCACGGCGGCGGGGGAAAAGACGGTGATGTGCTTTGTGCCGGATGATATGATCCTGCGCCGGGGCAGACGCGCCTGGCGGGGGAGGGCGGCGGTGGCGGTCATGGATATGCCGGGGAAATACGCCCTGGCGCCGGAGGAGCTATGCCGCCCGGACCGGGCAGCGAAGGAGGGATACCATGCGGGCGTATGACGTGAAGGCCTGGATGATGCAGCTTTTTTCCAGGCTGCGGACGGGTGAAATCTATTATATCGGCGGGGCGGACCCGCTGCCCAAGCCCCTGACGGGGGAGGAGGAAATGCGCCTGGTTTCCCGCCTTCCGGAGGACGACGGCACGGTGCGCTCCATCCTCATCGAACGAAATCTGCGGCTGGTGGTGTTCATCGCAAGGAAATTTGAAAATACCTCTGTGGGGCTGGAGGACCTGATCTCCATCGGCACCATCGGCCTTATCAAAGCGGTGAACACCTTTAACCCGGAGAAAAAAATCAAGCTGGCGACCTACGCCAGCCGTTGCATCGAAAACGAAGTGCTCATGTACCTGCGCCACACCAGCCGCTTGAAATGCGAAGTCTCGCTGGATGAGCCCCTGCGCACGGATTGGGACGGCAACGAGCTGCTCTTATCCGACGTGCTGGGTACGGAAAGCGATCTGGTATCCCGGGGCCTGGAGGAGGATACGGAAAAGCAGATGCTGGGCAGCGCCCTTTCCCGCCTGGCCCCCCGGGAGCAGCGCATCATGCGCATGCGTTTCGGCCTGGGCGGAGAAAAGGAAATGACCCAAAAGGAGGTGGCGGATGAGCTGGGCATCAGTCAATCCTACATCTCCCGCCTGGAAAAGCGGATCTTGAGCCGCCTGCAGACGGAGATGCTGAAAGCGTCGTCGTAATCCAAAACCCTCTCTCCGAATCGGAAAGAGGGTCTGAACGCTCCGCACAGGACGGAGCGTTCCATTTTTGTCGGATGTTATACGTTGATTTCCTGGGCCTGGACCCCGGTATCGGGGTTTTGGGCAAGCAAAGGACGGATGACGGCGTCCAGATAAGCCCTGGTCTGGAGGGCGGCGCAGCCCACATAGTTTTCGGGGCGGAGGGCGGCCTCCAGGGCGGCTTCGTCGGCCTGGAAGGCGGGATCGGCGGCGATGCGGGAAAGCAGATCGCATGCCTTGCCCTCCATTTTTACCGCGTTGGCGGCTGCCATGGAATGGAGGCGGATATGCTCGTGCAGCTCCTGCCGATCGCCGCCTCGTGCTACCGCGTCCATCAGGATGTTTTCCGTCGCCATGAAGGGCAATTCTTCCCGAAGATGCTTGTCGATCACCTTGTCATACACCACCAGGCCGGAGGCAATATTGAGATACAGGCTCAGTATGGCGTCGCAGCAGAGGAACCCCTCCGCCAGGGACAGGCGGCGGTTGGCGCTGTCGTCCAATGTGCGTTCGAACCACTGCTCGGCGGCGGTCATGGCCCCGTTCTGGGCGTTGGCGATGAGGAAACGGGAAAGGGCGGTCATCCTTTCGGATCGCATGGGATTGCGCTTGTATGCCATGGCGGAGGAGCCGATCTGGTTCTTTTCAAAGGGCTCCTCGATCTCCTTTTTATGGGCCAGCAGGCGGATATCATTGGCGAACTTATGGGCGCTTTGACCGATCTGGGAAAGGGCGCCGAGGATGCGGCTGTCCGTTTTGCGGGAATAGGTCTGGCCCGACACGGGCACGGCCCCGTCAAACCCCATTTTTTCGGAGATGAGCCGATCCAGCGCTTTGACCTTCTCGAAGTCTCCCTGAAACAGCTCCAGGAAGCTGGCCTGGGTGCCGGTGGTGCCCTTGCAGCCCAGGGGCTTTAAGGTGCTCAGGCAAAAATCGATCTCCTCCAGGTCCAGCGTCAGGTCGTTGAGCCACAGGGTGGCCCGCTTTCCCACGGTGGTGGGCTGGGCGGACTGGAAATGGGTAAAGGCCAGGCAGGGCTGATCCGCCCGTTCCTCGGCAAAATCGGAAAGCGCCCTGATGACCTGCAAAAGCCGGGCCCGGATAAGCTTTAGGCCGTCCCGCAGGATCAGGACGTCGGCGTTGTCCCCCACGTAGCAGCTGGTGGCCCCCAAGTGGATGATGGGCCGGGCGGCGGGGCATTGCTCGCCCCAGGCGTGGATGTGGGCCATCACGTCGTGGCGCAGCTTTTTTTCGTATTCCGCTGCCTTGTCAAAGTCGATATCATCGATGTGGGATCGCATTTCGGCGATCTGCTCATCGGAAATGGGCAGGCCCAGGGCCTGCTCCGATTCCGCCAGGATGATCCACAATTTCCGCCAGAGGGAGAATTTATTCTGGGCGGAAAAGAGATACTGCATCTCTTTGCTGGCATAGCGGGTGGAGAAGGGGGATAAATAACCGGCGGTATCCTGAGCCATAGGGCTGCCTCCTTTGCGGTCAGAGAAAACACAGCAAAATCCTCCCCGGAGCATGAAGCCGGAGAGGAAGCAAAAATCAGTTCAGCGGGCGAATCAAAATCAGGGGGGTCAGCTCGTCCCCCTGCCCGGAGGGATTATCCTGCATGGCGTCCTGGATCTCCTCGTCGGTGAGGGGGAAGCCGGCGGATTTGCCCAGCTGATCCCGCTGCAGGTCGTTGGCGTCCATCAGCACTACGGGGATGCCCGTCTCTTTGTACAGCTGATCGCACAGCTCCACGGGGTTATCCGGGTTGATGAGGGCCATTTCCTTATACACGTCGAAGCTGGAGCGGAAATAGAACCCGTCAATGCCGCCCACGCCCTTGCCGCAGACCTTGTAAAACACGCCCTTCACGCCGAAGGGCTTGGTAACCGCGGACAGGAACGCCGCCAGAAGCACCCTTGGCAGGCCGCAGATATCGATGACCAATTGGAGCTTATAGGGCTCGTGCATGCCGACGCCGGTGTGGTTGATGCCGGCGAAGCGCCACAGGAAATTGGCCCAGAAGCCGGGCTTTACTTCATCCCGGGTCTTGACCGATTCCACGCACATGCACATCACCTTGGCCCCGAAGGAGAGCACGTCCCCTTCCCGATACAGGGGCCGCACATACCTTTCCACCAGCTCCTTTTGGCTTTCTCCCCGCTGCACGAAATGGGTCTGGATGGCGAAGCGGTCGTATTTCCTGCCGTTTTTGCCCTCCACGGTGCCGCGGTCGAAATAAACAACGCCGTTTTCCTCCCGGCGCTGATCCTCCAGATTCCGGGACGGGATGATGCCCATAGCCATTACCTCCAAGACTTGGTAAAATTCGTTTTATTATACCCCTGGGAAGGCATGATTGTCAATGCAGACGCATAGGATGCAGGGGGTGATTTCTGATGCGGACAGCGCACTGTGTTTTATTGGCCTTGACCGTGCTGCTTTTTATTGCGCTGGGAGCGTTTTCTTCTTTGATCCGGCCCGGCAGCCTGATCTCCCGATGGAGCGGCAGGGCGGCGCTTTCCCTGGCGCTTTTGTCCCTGGGGAGTATGCTGGGGCTGCCGGGGCTGACGGCCTTCAATTTCCTTTTGACGGCGGGCCTGGGCCTGCCGGGCTGGGGCGCCGTGATGGCCCTGGGCATGATGTGATCTCATCCCTCCCGGCAGATCACCGTCAATATGATCTGCCGCTCGGCCCGGGCATACGCCTCCCGCCAGCCCAGGGCCTCCCAGGCCTGCACGGTGAGAAATTGGCTCGCTGCCGCGTTGCCAAAGCCCGCCCCGTCGCAGCGGAGGGCTTGCAGGTGGGCAAGCATCCGGTCCAGATCGGCTGCCAGCGTTTTTTGCAGCGCCGCCGCGTCCGGGGCATGACCGGGGGGATAGTGCACCTCGAAGGTCAGCGCCGCCGTGAGCCGGATGGGACGGACGCTCACATCCACGAAAAGCTTAGCGGGATGGAGAGCGGTAACGTGCAGCGGCACGTCCGCTTCCTGCCGCACCGTCAGGGAAGAGGCGCCCCCTTCCATCAGGTGGATCAGCGCCATTTCATACCCCGTCAGAAAGCCGCTGACCCGCACCCCGTCGGTGGCGGCGGCGCCGAAGAGCTCGATCTTTCCCGCTCCCTGCCAGGGCAGCGCCCCGGGCAGGGCGTCCAGCACATTTTCCTCGTTGACGGGGCTGCCGTCCGCTTCGCCGCCTACCGCACCCAGGATCAAAAGCGGATCCTCAAAGCCCAGGCCCAGGTCACGAAGGGCTTCGCACAGATCGGTGTCCGGGGTGAAGCCCTTCCCTGCGGAATTGGACAGGGTGGTATCCGCGTACCGGCTCAGCCGCACCCCCAGATCGGGCTTTAAGGCCTCCACGAATTCCCGGGCCTCTTCCCGGCATACGATCACCGCCGCGGAGCAGCGGAACCGGGGAATGGCGTCGATCTGGGAAAGGAGCAGGCTGAAATCCGCCTGCCGGGCCGCGCCGATACCGAAGATGATCTCCCGCACCTGGGAGAAATTCAATTGCCGGGGAGCGGCGGCCCGGAGCATCGCCAGGGCGTCGGCAAAGCCGCGGCCTTTGGCGGAATAGAGAAGATATCCGTCCTCCTCCTTTTGCTGCTGGGCGGCGGAGGAGGGCACCTTCACCGTCAGGCACACCGTATCGTTTTCATCCGCATCCACCCCCAGCACGATCACCAGCAGCTCTTCTTCCAGCTGCCGGCTCATGCAGCCGGACAGGCACAGCGCGCAAAGGCACAGCAGGAGCAAAAGCCGCTTCACGATTCGGGCCTCCTTTTTGCCGCCGGGAAAAGAGGGATCAGATAAAGCAGGAGCCTCAGGGGCAAAATGCGGATCAGAGCTTCCTGCACGTCGGGAATGCCCGCCGCCGCCGCGGGGACAAGCAGGAGCAGGAGCAGCGCCGCCGCCCGGCTCCCTGCCGCCTGTTTCCCCAGAGAAACGCCCAGCAGCCGCACAGCCCGATCCACGCTGACGGTGAGGGAAAGGAGCAGCAGCAGCATTTCCGCACATACCTGCACCGACCAGCAGGGCACGGAGGGGGTCATGTGGGTGAAAAGCAGCAGGCGCCAGCCCACCGTATGGGCCGCGGACAGGGCATAAACCGGCATCAGGTACGCGGCGGCGAAGGCCGTCGCCGCTCCGCCCAGGAGGGATAAAAGCGGCGGGATCAGCAGCACCTTTACCGGGGGCGGGTCCATCGTGAAAAGGGGGCAGCAGGCGGTGGCGGCGGCCCCCAAAATCCACGCCGTTCCTTTCAGGATGGATAGGGGCCCGTACCCAAACAATGGGAAGAAATGCCCCGCCTTGCCGTGGCCTGCGGCGCAAATGCCGCAAAACAAAAGCATGGGCACGATCAGAAACATGAGCAGCCTGGACAGCCGGGGCAGGGCGTGGGGGGATAAGCGGTAAAGCCCCAGGGAAAGGAGCAGCGCGCACCCCAGGGCCGCTGCGGGCAGGCTGATATCCGGCATCACGTCCGCCATCAGGGCGCACAGGGAAAACAGAGCCGATTGCGCGTCCAGGAGGCAGGCAGCGCAGGGCAGAAGCAGCAGCGTCCGGGGCGGTTTTCTTTTTTGCACGGCCCATCGGGTCAGCAGCAAAAGCCCGGAGAGCAAAGGCATCGCCAGCAGCACGGAAAGATACCCCGGGGTGCTGACCGCGCCATAGACATACAGGGCCAGGCCCACCGTCACCTGGGCGTACAGGTTCAGGGCGGAAAGGGCCCAGGTATCCCGGGCGAGGGCGGCTTGCCGATAGGACGGGACGGGCAGCGTCATTTTTCCTCCTTGGGCTTCTCCCACCCCCGCATGGGGCCGGGGGAAGGCGTTTCCCTTGCCAGGGGGCCTCGGGTGCGCCGGGTCCAGACGGGCAGGCGCAGCAGGGTATCCGGGTTGGCGATCCGTTTGGGGGCGATGGGCGCAAAGTAGGGAAAGCCCAGGCTGGTCAGGTTCATAAGCCGCAGCAGAAAAACGAACAGCAGGGGGATCATGCTCAGGTATCCGCCGAGCCCCGCCCCCAGCACCAGCGCCAACTGGCAGATGCGCAGGGCCAGGGTCAGGGCGTGGGTGGGGGCGGTATAGCTGCCCAGGCCGCTTAGGGCCACCACAATCAGGATCAGGGGGCTGAAGAGATCGGCTTCCACCGCCGCCTGACCCAGGATCAGGCCGCTTACGATGGACAGGCTGGCCCCCATGGCCCCCGGCACCCGGGAAGCGGCCTCATTGATGAGGCTGAAAATGAAGAGCATCAGCAGCAGGGAAGCAAACAGCGTCAGGGGCACCCGGGCCTGGCTTTCCACCACGGAGGTGAGGAGGCTGAGGCTCATGCCCTCCGGGTGAAACACGGTCAGCGCCAGGAAAACCCCGGGCAAAAGCAGGGCAAGGCCCATGCCGATCAGCCGAAGGAATCGCAGGAAGGCCCCGTACTGCCAGCGGAGGGCGGTATCGTCCGGCGCGTGAAAAAGATGCCAAAACCCGGCGGGCAGGGCCAGCACCTGGGGGGCGTTTTCCATGACGATCACGGCCTGGCCCTCATTGAGAAAGCTCACCGCCCGGTCCGGGCGCTCGGTGGCGGCGGCCTGGGGCAAAAGGGAGAACGGGTGATCCTCCATCAGCTGCTCCAGCATGCCCAGGCTGGATACGTAATCCACCCGGATCAGCCGAAGCCTCCGTCGCACCTCATCAACCGTATCCCTTTGAATCACGGAGCGCCGGTACATGAGGCACAGCCGGGTGGGGACCTCGTCCCCTACGGTGATCTCTTCGCTGATGAGGTCGGGGGTGCGAAGCATCCGGCGGATCAGCACCACGTTATCCCGCAGGCTTTCGGTAAAGCCCTCGTGGGGCCCCGCCACCACCGACTCGTTCACCGGCTGGCCCACGGCCCGATGGGCAAAGCCCTTTACGTCCGCGATCAGCGCCCCGGGCATGGCGGACAGGATCAGGGCCGCGTCCCCGGAAAACACCCGGGTCAGCACCTGGTCTGCATCCTCCGCTACGGTTACGGAGGCCAGAGGCAGCAGCGACATGCGGATGTGATCCCGGATATCCTTTTCAGGCGCGGAGGCGGCAAGCAGGGGCTTTAAGATAAAGCGCTCCATATCCTCGCTCCGGGCCAGCCCGTCCACGTACAGAAGGGCTCCCTCCCGTCCCATGGCCCGGAAGGGGCGGATCACCACGTCTTCGCTTTCCATGGCGTGGCTCCGCTCCCGAAGCAGGCGGAGCCGGGCGGCGTAATCCTCAGGAAGCTTCTGACCTTCTTTTTCCACGGCGATCCCTCCCGGTATAGTATCCTGATCCCGGCCCGGAAATATACGAAAAAACCGCCCTGATAAACGGGCGGTACAAAATGAATGCGGTTATTCTTCCAAATAGGCGGCCCCGGGAGGCAGGGCGGGGCGGGAGACGGGCACGGCGTCCCGTCGGCTGCGGGCGTCCCGAAGGGAACGGAGGCGGGAGGTGCGCTCCTGCACCCGCAGGTTCAAGAGGGATTTGCTCCTGTATTTTGCCAGCAGCGCCCGGGTGCCCATGGCGGCGGGCATGGCGGCGACGGGCCCCGCGGCGGCGGCGGCCAGGGCGCCCACCCCCATGGCGGCCCCTGTTTTCAGCATTCGCTGCACCGCGTCGCTGAACCCGGCCTTGCCCGTCTTTTTGCCTAAAATCACCCGCATCTGCTCGGTGACGGCGATGACGGCGAAGGGGGCGGCGGCGGTGACGGTATCCAGCACGCCGCTTTCCTCTATGAGCCCCAAATCCACCGCCACGTTATCGGCGTAGGAGAGCCCCGCCGTCAGGGTATCCACCAGGTTTTCCTTCCGGCGCCTGGCATACTTGTTTACCAGTTCTTCGTACTTGGGCATGCTGTCCACCTCCTTTAGCAGATCAATTATACCACAATGGACGGCGGAACGCAAATCAGGCGTCCTTTTTCTGCATCAGAAGGGAGCACAGCGCCCGCAGGGCGGCGTAAAGCACCCCGGCGATGGGCCAGAGCATCCAGCTCACATCCCAGGCGTTTCCCAGGAAGCTCCAGGCCAGGAAGATCGCCGTAGCCAGCAGCCAGTAAACCGCGCTGATGGGGCCCATGGCGCGGCTTATGCGTTTGGCTTCCAAGGAGTAATCCCCCTGCTTGAGCAGCTTATCCACGGCGGCGCGGCGGACCCCCGCCACGATGCACAGCGCCGTGCCAACACCTGCCAGAAGCACCGTGGGGCACAGCATCAGAGCCTGGCTGAAATCATAGAGCAGGGCGCCCATGATCAGGGGGATCGGGGAAACGACGCACAGGGCGATGCCGACGCACAGGCAGATCAGATGGCTTTTTTGCTGCGCCTGCCTCTTTTTCCGGGCCATGCCCTCTACGCCGTATTCGGTATCAAAATCCTCTTTGTCCAGGAATTCGTAAGGGCTGTTTTTGTGCCCGCAGTAAATGAAAACGCCCACCGCCGCTGCCGTGCACACCAGCAAGATCCCCACGCCCAGGCTGCCGCCCAGCTCCGGGGAGATGCCTACGGAGGCATAATCGCCTGCCGCCATCAGCGCCAGCATGATGGCGACGCCCAGCATGCACAGCAGCACCCCGCCGGCGATCAGCAGCGACGCCTTATCCCGCCAGGAAAGAAAAGCGTCCGCCTCCGCCAGGGCGACGCGGCGCAGAGGCTGCCCGCCCTCCTCCGGGGCGGCCTCCTCCTGCTCCATATCATCCTTCAAAAGATAATCCGTGGTGACGCCGAAGAGCTGGCTCATCGCCAGCAGCCTGCCCAGATCGGGCGTGGCCTGGGCCCCTTCCCATTTGGATACCGCCTGCCGGGATACGCCCAGCTTTTCCGCCAGCTCCTCCTGGGACCAGCCGTTCTTTTTTCTCAGCTGAATGATTTTGTCTGCAAGGATCATTTTCTTTTTCCTCCGTCTGTTTTGTTTGCCGGGTTTCGCATCCGACGGCCTGATCTTACGCATTTTTTCGGTTGCCAGCCACCAAGAAGACCTGAAAATTTGTCAACCGGCGGTTGCGAATGAGGAAAAACGAGCTTTGTTTATCCACGGGCCTTCAAAAACTCCTTCAGGGCGGTGTATTCCCTGAGGTACGCGCCCCGCTGTTCCTCGCAGACTGGGGCGTATTCCTGATGCCGGGAAAACAGGTCCACCGCCTCCTGCAGGGGGATCCATCGGGGCTCCAGGCCCCGGCGCGCCTCCGCGTCGGTAAGGTGCATGTGCCCGGCCCCTGCGATCTCACAGATGAAATAATGGCTGACGTAGCGGTATTCTTCATAGTATTCCTTCAGCGTCAGGAATTGCCGCAGGGGCCGGACGACGACGCCCGTTTCCTCCTCCGTCTCCCGCACGCAGCATTCCTCCGGCGTTTCGCTTCCCTCCATGCCGCCGCCGGGCACCAGCCACCAGCCGGTGACGGTTTCATGGGAAAGCAGGATCATACCGTTCCGCAGGATCACCGCCCGGCTGCCGGCCCGGGTTTTGGCAAAGGTTTCAAAGCGGTTTTCGCCTAAAATTTCGATTTCCTTCATAAAGCCCTCCCGATTTTACGCATTTGCCTTTCCCGTTGACAGGAGTGGAAAATAATGTTAAAATCAAAGCACATCAAAACCGATAACCCAAAAACGACGCCGAAAGGAGAAATCACATGAAAAAATGGATTTGCGCGCTGCTGTGCCTGACGCTGCTCGCCGCGTCCGTATCCGCGATGGCGGAGGGCGGGGAGGTTACCGTCGGCAGCTTTGAGGAGCTGAAGGCCGCCCTGGAGGATGAATCCGTCAGCCGGATCACGGTGGAGGGCCGGATCGCCATGGTGGATATGCTGACGGTGCCGACGGGAAAGACCCTGCTGATCCCCGAGGGCGCGGCGCTGACCCTGGACGGCCCCCATTTCGTGGGAGAGGCCATCTTCCTGTCGCTGATGATCCTGGAGGGCGGCGAGGTGGAGGTGGGCGGCAGCCTGACGACCGTCAATAACTACGGCGTGCCCTTCGCCATTTCCGTGGTGTATGTGAACGGCGGCAGGCTGATCCTGCTTCAATCTGCCTCTACGGAGGGCTATGCCGCCGTATCCTACGGGGCCGGAGAGATCGTAAAGCCCGCCTCCGGCACCCCGGCGGGGTTTGAGCTGGATTGGCGGATGGAGGACCCGGACATGACGGTGAAGGATCTGAACGCCATGTATCAAAACCCCTCCATCGACCGCGTTACGGTGGCAGCCGATCTGACCGTGGAGGCGGGGGAGACCCTGCTGATCCCGGAAGGAAAGTATCTGGAGGTGGATGGCAGCATCACGGTGAAAGAGGGCGGAGCTGTCCGCAGCGAAGGGGCTTTCCAAAGCTGGTTCGGCTTTCAGATCGTCACCCGGGACGGGGATACCGTGCTGCTGCCCCTGGAAAACCATTGATTCGATGAGAGCCTGACAGAACGATCGGCAGAGCAAACGCTCTGCCGATTCAGCGCATCGACAAAGTCGATGCGCTGCCATCGAAAGTCAGCAGACAGACTTTCGATGGATTGCATCCATTTGCTGTAAAATG
>CAJOPV010000111.1 GCA_905236495.1 uncultured Christensenellaceae bacterium | reverse complement strand
GCTGAGCGGCGATATCCCAAACACGGACGGAACGAAAACATACGCGAGCGAAATCAACGGTATTTACGGGGATATGACCTTTACAAACGGCAGCGCCTCCTTTACGCTGACCAACGGCCAGACGAAAACTGCCGACCTGCTTCCGCTGGGCTTCAGCTACGAGGTCGAGGAGCTGCTCAATGACGAGGAGCGTGCACACTTCCACACCAGCGTGGAAAACTGGAATGGGAATGTAAGCCCCGGTACTAAAGTGAACGGTGAAATGAATGAGCAATCCCATTTCAATTACCTCGTGACCTTCTCCAACCTGCATGCGATCTGCAAGCTGACCAACGCCCAGGGACGGCTGCTGTACACCTATAACAGCGAAAGCGCCACCTATGTACCCGCTGTTTATTCGTCGCTGGTTACGGCGTTTAACAAAGTGAACGCAGGCAATGACAATCATTGGTTCTGTCTGGGTGACGATGGGAGATATGTAGAAGAGAATCCCGCCAGCTATCAGATTCAGATGCTGGTGCCCGAGTGCGAGCTGGAGAATATGGCGAGCCTGATGAACGGCAGGACCGCTCTGCTGACAACGGCTGACCGGGATGCCGACGACGGCTTCCCCTATGTGGGCGGCAATACCACAGCGAAGATCACCCGCGCCTTTGACGGCAATAGCATGATCTCGGTCAGCAGCGGCAGCCTGACGCTGGGGAACATCACGCTCGACGGCGACGGCAACCATCATACCGCCACCGCCAACGGCGGTATCGTCAACATTGCCTCCCGCAGCAGCCTGACGGTCGGCACGGGCTCCACCCTGCAAAACGCCAAAACCTCTGGCAGCGGCGCGGCCATCTACCTGACCGAAGGCAGCACCATGAATATCTCCGGCGCGCCGGTGTTCAGCAACAACGTGAAGACGGGTGCTGTCAGCGGAACCCCGAAGAATGGCAACGATGCTACCTTCTATTCCGGCACCACCGCGCCCCAGGATATCTATCTTGCGGGCTATACCGGCACGACGGCGAATTCCCTGGTGGTGACAGGCGATATCGACGTCGGCACGATCGGCCAGGGCTCCATCACGGTCTGGGCGGCGGAGAACCCGCACTACGTCCAGAACCAGCAGTTTGCCATCATGTCCGGTGGCACGTATTTGGGCTTGGACGCCTTCCGCAACGCACGCCCGGACACCGAAACGGAGAACCCGCTGAAAAACGAGGAGGGTACGCCGAAATATCTGTACGGCATCGCCCGGGACGGCAAGGTCTTCTGGTCCGGCAGCATGGATCTGACCGTCAGCAAAACCGTCACCGGCGAGTTTGCCGATCCGACGGAGAGCTTCAACTTCACCGTGACCTTTACCGACCTGAGTGACGGATACGCATGCGACTTTGCCATCTACAGCTTTGACGGCACAGACTGGACCGCTCTGACAGGAAACGGGAATTCGGGCAAAATGACTGTGAGTGACGGAAAAATCATGTTCAGCCTGACGCACAACCAGAAGATCGTGATCAGCGTTCCGAGAGGGGTGAACGTGACGATAACCGAAACCGATTTCGGCTTTGCTCAACCGTCCTATGTCATCGGCAGCGCATCCTCCGTCTCCGGCAGTGAGGCCACCCTTGCCATGAACGCGGATACCACGGTAGCCTTCACCAACAACCTCCCCGCCGTCGCGCCAACCGGCCTCGACTTCCGCATTCTCCCGTATCTCCTCATGCTGGGCACGGGCCTGCTCTTAATCCCGGTGCTGTCCCGCAGGAAGCGGAAGGAATGACGCGGTAACCTCTTCACAGCGCTTCGGACGTGTGCCGAAGCGCTTTTTGCTTCCCGGAGTTATAAGGTGAGGCTATAACTCGTTATATAAACTGCGTACTTGACGAAGGGGCGGGAAAGCATTATAATACCTCCATCAAGCGCGCCGGAGGGCGGAAGGAGGGAACGGAGCAATGCGGCAATGGGGGATGCGAATGTCTGCGCTGATGTGCCGTTCCGGGGGTTCCGTGCGCCGCGCTGCCTGATTTCGCACTTGTCCGATGGGGCCTGGCGCAGACGTGCGCCAGGCTTTTTTATGAAAGGAATGCATGCATTTGCCAACGGAAGGGAAACCGCTGATCGAGATTCGGGGGCTGAAGAAGGTGTATCCCGTGCCCGGGGGCCAGGTGGTGGCCCTGGACGGGATCAGCCTGAGCATCCAGAAGGGGGAAATCTACGGCATCATCGGCATGTCCGGCGCAGGGAAATCCACCCTGATCCGATGTATGAATAAGCTGGATACCCCCAACGAGGGCCAGATCCTCATTGACGGGCAGGATATTCTCACCATGACGGGAAAGCAATTGATGGCGACCCGCCGGAAGGTGAGCATGATTTTTCAGCAGTTCAATTTGCTGATGCAGAAAACGGTGGCCCGGAACGTGCGCTACCCCCTGGAGATCGCCGGGGTGCCGGAAAAGGAGGCGGACGAGAGGGTACGGGAGCTTCTGCGGCTGGTGGAGCTGGAAAGCAAGGCGGACGCCTATCCCATCCAGCTTTCCGGCGGTCAGCGGCAGCGGGTAGCCATCGCCCGGGCCTTAGCCAGCAACCCGGAGGTGCTGCTCTGCGACGAGGCCACCTCCGCCCTGGACCCCATGACGACCCAGTCCATCCTGGCGCTTTTGCAGGATATCAATAAGCGCCTGGGCATCACGGTGGTGCTTATCACCCACGAAATGGCGGTGATCCGGCAGATCTGCAGCCGGGTGGCGATTCTGGACGGGGGCAGTATCGCCGAGGAAGGCACTGTGGACGATGTTTTCGTGCACACCCGGTCCGCCGCCGGGAAGCGTTTGTTCGGTATCCTGCCGGCTCAGGAGGACGATATGGTATCCGACGTGCCGGCGCTGCGCATCGTGTTTGAAGGGGGCCGGGAGGGCATGCCCATCATGGCCGGGCTCATCAAGACCTGCGGGGTGGATGTGAACATCCTGTCGGCGGATATCAAGCCCATCAATGGGCAGCCCTACGGGCAAATGCTCATCGAATCGCCGGACGATCCGGCGGTCCGCAGCCAGGTGATCCAATACCTGACGGAGCAGGGCCTGACGGTGAGGGAGGTGGAGCCGCAGTGAGCTTTGCCGAATTCTGGCAGCATTTTGCCGCCGATATCTGGCCCCAGCTGGTGCAGGCCCTGGGGGAGACGCTGTATATGACGATCCCCTCGGTGATCCTGGCGTACCTGGTGGGGCTGCCCCTGGGGGTGCTGCTGGTGATCACCCGGAAGGGCGGCGTGAAGCCCATGCCGGTGTTCAATATGGTGCTGGGGGCGGTGATCAATTTCCTTCGGCCCATTCCTTTTCTGATCCTGCTGGCGCTGCTGGCGCCGGCGACGAGGGCGCTGGTGGGCATCGCCTTTGGCGAACCCAAGGCCGTCATCTTTCCCCTGTTCATCAGCGCCTTCCCCTACGTGGCCCGGATGACGGAGGGCAGCTTCAACGAGGTGGATGGCGGCGTGGTGGAGGCCGCCCAATCCATGGGCAGCACCACCATGCAGATCATTGCCAAGGTGCTGATCCCGGAGGCGATGCCCTCCCTGGTGAACGGCGTGGCGATCTGCACGGTGACGATCCTGGGCTACACCACCATGGCAAGCGCCGTAGGCGGCGGAGGGCTGGGCTCCCTGGCGATCATCTACGGGCTGAATCTGCGCAGGTATGACGTGATGTATTCCGCCAGCATCCTGCTGGTGATCCTGGTGCAGATCATTACGGTGCTGGGCACTTTCCTGACAAGGAAGGTTGACCATAGAATCCGCTGAGGCGGAGCAATTATGAAAGGAGATCATCCCATGAAATCCAAGACGAGCAAAATCATTCTGTGCGCTGTGGTCCTGGTGATCGCGGTACTGGCGGTGCTGTATTTTACCGGCGTTTTCAACGGCAAAAAGGCCAATGAGCTCACCATCATCGCCACCCCCAATCCCCACGCCGAAATCCTCAAGCTGGTGGAAGAGGACCTGGCAAAGGAAGGCTTCACCCTGAAGCTCACCACCGTGACCGACTACGTGGCGGAGAATCCCTCCACTGCCGCCGGGGATACCCTGGCGAACTTCTTCCAGCATATCCCCTATCTGCAGCAGTATAACGAGACCGCCGCGGAAAAGGATCGGCTGATCTATGTGGTGCCTACCCACTTTGAGCCCCTGGGCCTTTATGCCGGCACCAAATCCAGCCTGAACGATATCGCGGAAGGCGATAAGATCGTGGTGCCCAACGACCCCACCAATATGACCCGCGCCTTTATCCTGCTGGCGGATGCCGGTTTGATCGAGCTGCCGGAGGGCACCACCCTCACCAGCACCGTCACCAAGAACGACGTCGTCAACCCCAAGGGCATTGAATTCGTGGATGTGAACGCGGAGCTGGCCCCCGGTATGCGGGAAGACGCCGCCTTCGTCGTCATCAACGGCAATAACGCCTCTCTGGTGAACCTGAACCCCAATAAGGACGCCGTGTATTACGAGCAGCCCGGCAGCCAGGCCGCCGAAGCCTACGTGAATGTTTTCGCCGTTAAGCCCGAAAACGAAAACGCCGATTTCGTCAAGGCCCTGGAAAAGGTGGTCTATACCCAGAAGGTGTATGACCTGATCGTGAACAGTGGCTTTACCCCCGTGTTCGACGTGAAGTAATCCGTACCGCACGAAGAAAGGCGTTCCGGCTCTATGCCCGAACGCCTCAGAGCATCGACAAAGTCGATGCTCTGCCATCGAAAGTCAGCAGACAGACTTTCGATGGATTGCATCAATTTGCTGTAAAATG
>CAJOPV010000110.1 GCA_905236495.1 uncultured Christensenellaceae bacterium | reverse complement strand
GTGCGGCCGACGAGACTTGAACTCGTACTCCTTTCAGAACACGCCCCTCAAACGTGCGCGTATGCCGATTCCGCCACGGCCGCATGCTGTAAAACAGCATCAGTTATTATAGCGGAACGGGGCGGGATTGTCAACCGCTTTCGGGAAATTTTCCGGGATGCCGGTTTTCCGGGAAAGCGATCGTGACATAAACGGTGGGATGCTTTAAGGGAACAGCGACGTTTTTCCGTTTTGGTCGCTGATACGGGTGAGGGGCCTGACGGCAGA
Organism: uncultured Christensenellaceae bacterium; assembly: GCA_905236495.1. Classification (GTDB taxonomy): domain Bacteria; phylum Bacillota; class Clostridia; order Christensenellales; family Aristaeellaceae; genus RUG563. The sequence continues at coordinate 2,803 of CAJOPV010000110.1, read as the reverse complement.
CAGGAGATCGGCGTAGTTCATGGTGGCGGGATCGGGCAGGACGTCCGTCCCGGTGACCTCGTATTCGATCACATCCAGGCCGTTTTCCGCAAGATACCCGGCGGCCACCAGATAGCGGCCCTGGTTTTCCAGCCCGTCCAGCCCGGCGGTCAAATCCATGGCCGCGTCCACAAAATACAGGCGGCCTTCCCGCAGGGCGAAGGAAAACAATTCGTGCCCCGTGGTTTCGCCGTTCAGGGTGTCGGTCCATTCAGCGGCGCCGGAGGTCATATCCTGGGCCACGTCGTAGGCGCGCACCCGGCCAAACAGCCCGCCGCCGTCCTTTTCATAATCCCCCATCAGCTGCCGATCCTGGGGCGTATCGTCGCCGGGATCGGGGGTGGCGGAGAGAACGGAGGGGTCGTTTTCATACAAATCCATGGCGGTGGCCTGATAGGCATAGTTCCCGGACTGCTGCACAGAAAAGCGGAACCGGCCCTCCTGGGGCTGGGCCTCCGCAGCGGCGGCGTCCCGGCCCATCTGCGTCAGGATTTCCTCCGGGATGGCGCCGGGGTTGTATTCCCCCGTCTGGCTGCTGACCCGGTTCACCTCCGCCCGGAAGGGCGCCAGCAGCCGTTCCACCGCCTCGGCAGCGGGGCCGGAAGGGGCGGCGGTGGGCAGCGCCGTGGCGGGCGGGGCGGCGGGCGCGGAAGGGGCATCCTCCTTTTGCCCGGCGCAGCCCGCGCACAGCAGCGCGGCGATGATCAAAAAGACGATCAGCATTTTCTTCAAGGCATATCACCTCTCATTTCCCGCTGATTATACCATAACGCTCGGCGTGCTCCCATTCGGGGCCCGCCGAGACGGAAAGCTGCGCTTTCCTCGTTATTATACCACATGTTGCGAAAGGACACAAGCAAAGCCCTTCGACACGCCCCCTTGACGGAAGGAAAATCGCGGGCTATACTGTCCACAGTACCGCACAGGAGGAGATCGTCATGCCGCTGTTTGGCAAAAAAACGCCTCATACCATCGCCTACGACCCGGAAAGGCAGCAGCCCGCCGTGCGCAAAAGCATCTGCACCGGGGAAATGACGGTGGGGTTTGTGGACAAAAAGACGGGCAAATTCCAGGATTTGGCCCTGGTGGACGCAGCGGGGCTGGAGGAATTCCGCCGGGCCACGGGGGCGGAGCACCTTCGCGAAATCTACTGAGGAGGCCGTTATGATTTACGATATTTCCCAGGAGGTTTTCTCCTGCCGGGTGTTTCCCGGCGATCCCCGGCCCACGGCGGAAAAGCCCCAGCAGATCAGCCGCGGGGACGTGTGCAACCTGACCGCTTTTTCCATGTGCGCCCACAACGGCACCCACGTGGACGCGCCCAGCCACTTCATCCGGGAGGGCAAAACCATTGATCAGATGGGCCTGATCCCTTACGTGGGCCCCTGCTTCGTGGCGCGGCACGAAGGGGACGTGACGGCCGCGGACGCGGAGGGCATCCTGGCCAGGGCCAAAAGCGCCGGGGCGGATCGGCGCATCCTGATCGGGGGCCGGGCCACCGTCACCCTGGCAGCCGCCCAGGTTTTCGCCGCCGAGGGCCTCCTGCTGCTGGGCAACGAAAGCCAGACCGTGGGACCGGAGGACGCGCCCATGGCCGTTCACCTGGCCCTGCTTGGGGCGGAGGTGACGCTGCTGGAGGGTATCGTGCTTGCCCACATCCCGGAGGGCCGATATTTTCTCAGCGCCGCGCCCCTGAACCTGGGCGGCTGCGACGGCGCCCCCTGCCGGGCGTACCTGATGACGGAGTCGGCGGAATAAGCCGACGCCTTTCATCAGCCTTCGCACATCAATAAAAAAAGCCCGCTCTTTGCAAAGCGGGCTGTGGCGCGCCTGGCGCGATTCGAACGCGCGGCCTTTCGCTTAGGAGAACAGGAAGGCGTTCGCCTTGGCTTACCTTCCAAACGCCGGAAAGCCCTTGTATTACTGGGTTTCTAACGATTCGCGGGTGTTCGCATTTCCTTTCAAAAACACCCAATATACCCCGTAAATCCACCCCAAAATTAGCTGGCTGTTAGCTGAGCTAATTTTTGGCGGCAGTCAAATTTATCGCGACGGCCGCCGCGCGTTAGCTGCCGGTTTTTTTGGCGGCAGTCAAAAATGCCTTTCAAGAGCCTCGATTGTCTATGCATCTTCATATGCATAAAAGCAGACAGAACAAGGGTTTCCGAGGTAGTGCCGGGTTATGGAAGACCTTAATCGCCCGCGCATGATTAGCGGAGATTTTCTTGACGCAGAGATTTGTTAGCAGAGAAATCCGCCAGAATTAGCTGGCATTTTGATAGCTCGTTGGCCCAGCTAACGGTTTTTTGCTGTCATGGTTGTTTAGGCACAGTAAACCGTGTTTGTTGGAAAGCCTTATTTCATGCCGCTTTTCGCTGGATTTGACAGTGCTTTATTTCTGAATAGTTGTTTCTATGCCTGGCGGTAAGCAGGCCTGCTAAGAAAGGTGGCCGTCAAGAATCTTAACATCAAAACGCCTCTGAACCATGTTGGCTCGGAGGCGTTGTTTCTTTGATCCTCATTTCTTTGCGACAGTTGCGATAGAGATGCAGCTACACTGGTTACCATTCTCCATGATCGTCTCACAGTCGATCTGGCTGTTGTTGTCTGACGCGCTCTCAGATCTCTTTACCCAGCGGTAAATTGTGGCCCGAGTTACATGCAGCTTCCGGCATGTCCTGGTGATCCCTTCACGCTTGAATAGATTGACAGCATTCTCTTTGAATTCAGTGCTATATCTTGCCACTGTGATAACCCCTCGCTT
>CAJOPV010000109.1 GCA_905236495.1 uncultured Christensenellaceae bacterium | reverse complement strand
CGGCTCCATTCCGAGGTGTAGCGCAGTTTGGTAGCGCGTTTGGTTCGGGACCAAAAGGTCGTGGGTTCAAATCCCGCCACCTCGACTTTGAACCGCCGCCCTGAAAAGGGCGGTTTTTGTTGTAATATCAGGAAAACAGATGTTCTGCCGGCTGTAAAACGCGGCGGCAAGGCATCGTTTTTCGCATCGATTCACATGCGTTTTGCTAACAAAAATGGTAATAAACCTTGGGCAGTCCCGGGCAGGCAGTCGGCGTGACTGCTTCCGTTATCAATCTGCGTCCGTAAAATGAGGGCTTTCGGTGGCATTGCTGCCGCTGAAAGCCCCATTTTACAGCAAATTCTTGCACCCCATGAAAGCCTGTTTGCTGACTTTCGATGGCTTAGTTTTCCGCGGCGTGGCGTTCGATGGCCTCGTTCACGGCCTTTACCACGTCCTCCGGCTGATAGCCGTGGACCTGGGCAGCCTCAGCCAGGGATTCCATCTGGCTGGCAGGGCAGCCCAGGCAATGCATGCCGATGGACAGGAGCACGTTGGCGGCCTCGGGATGTTCCCTCACGATCTGACCGATCAGGGTTTCAGCGGTAACCTTTTCACTCATTGCGGCATCCTCCTTTTTTATTTCTCTTCACGAAAATTCGGGTTGTGAATATCCGACCTTCCGTCTTATCCCCGCCCGCGAAGCGGGTCGGATAAGGCGGCGGCTCTCAATAACCTAAGAATCCGTGAAGAAGTTTTTTATTTTAGAAAACCGTTCACGATTTGTTCTTCGGCCTGCTGTTCCGTCAGGCCCAGGGTCATAAGCTTGATGATCTGATCCCCGGCGATCTTGCCGATGGCGGCCTCATGCACCAGGGCAGCATCCACGTTTTCCGCCTCCAGCCCGGGCACCGCCAGGATGCGGCCCCGATCCATGATGATGGAATCGCACTCCGTATGCCCGGAGCAGGCGGCGCTGCCCACCAGCTTGGCGTCGAATTTCTGGTAGGAATCATCCCGGGCGACGGAGCGGGATACCACGTCGGCGCTGCTGCCGTCCCCCGTCAGGTTCACAACGTACGCGCTGATTGCCCGCTGCTCCCCATGGGTCATGAGGCGCTCCCGCACCACCAGCTTGGCGTCCTTCTTCAGCTCCGCCAGCGTTTTCCGGTCGGTATCGTCCACGCCCTTGATCTGTACCATTTCCATTTCCACGGTGCTGCCCTCTTCCTGATGCACCTCGGTGACGGGGTTCAGGATGCGCTTGCCCGCGCCGGAGCCGGAGCCGTAGTGCTTTTCCACGTAGCGGATGCGGGCGCCTTTGCCCACGAAGAAGCGGTGGATGCCGTCGTGCTGGGAATCCTGATTGCCGCAGTTATCGATGCCGCAGCCCGCCACGATGGTGACGTCCGCCCCTTCGCCGATGTAGAAATCATTATACACCACTTCGGAAAGGCCGCTGACCGTCATGACCACGGGGATATGCACGCTTTCGTTTTTCGTGAAGGGCTTGATGCGGATATCCAGGCCGCTGCCGTTTTCCTTGGGGATGATCTCGATATTTGCGGTGGATTGCCGCCCGGCGCTTTGCCCGTTGGAGCGGATATTGAAAGCCCCTTCCGGCACGGTATGCAGATCAGCCACTTCCTCCAGCAGCCGCTTTTGAATGGCGTCCAGCTCTATCATGCCATCGCGCCTCCTTCCTCTTCCGCCCGGCAGCAGCCCGTCAGGTCTGCTGAGACACCGATGAGGCCGGGCAAAATCTCCTCCTTGGGCCCCTGGGCATAAAGCCGCCCCTCCCGAATGACGATCACCTCATCGGCGATATTCAGGATGCGCTCCTGATGGGAAATGATGAGGATGGAGCTGCCCGCGATGCCCGCCCGCAGCTCCTCGAAAACCCGGATCAGGTTCTGGAAGCTCCACAGATCGATGCCCGCCTCCGGCTCGTCAAAGACGGACAGGGGGGCATTCCGGGCCAGGACGGTGGCGATCTCGATGCGCTTGAGCTCCCCGCCGGAGAGGCTGGCGTTCACTTCCCGGTCGATATAATCCCGGGCGCACAGCCCCACCCGGGACAGGTAGGCGCAGGCGTCCGCCGTGTTCATATCCCGCCCCGCCGCCAGGCAGATCAGATCCCGCACCTGAATGCCCTTGAAGCGCACCGGCTGCTGGAAGGCGAAGGCGATGCCCGCCCGGGCCCGCTCCGTAACGCCCCAATCGGTGATATCCTGCCCGTTCCACAGGATGCGCCCGGCGGAGGGCCTTTCGATCCCCGCGATGAGCCGGGCCAGGGTGGATTT
>CAJOPV010000108.1 GCA_905236495.1 uncultured Christensenellaceae bacterium | reverse complement strand
ACTGCTTCCGATATCAATTTGCGACCGTAAAATGAGCGTTTCCGGGCAAACATGCCCGGAAACGCCATTTTACAGCAAATTGATGCAGTCCATCGAAAGTCTGTTTACTGACTTTCGATGGCAGCGCATCGGCTTTGTCGATGCGCTGAGCCGCTTTCCGAACAGAAAAGCGGCTGTTTGATTATACCTCGCGCAGTACCGTGATATATTCCACGCCCATGGTTTCGTCCGTCACCCGATCCGTTTTCATGTGCAATCGGATGTGGTGCCCGTTGGGGGGATGCACCATGAATTCCCTCTCAAAGGCGTTGGTGTGGGTTTCAAAATACCGATCCAGCACCTGATGGCTCAGCTGCCGTCCATCCTCCACCCAGCGGTAGAAATCCCCGTTGTTCAGGGCCTTTTCAAAGGCGTCTTTGCTGAGGCCGCTTCTCTCCTCCAGCCCGTGCACCGCCAGTTCCACCACCGGCCCATCCGGGGTATGCCGGGTGTAAAGGATGCTGTCGGAGGAAAAGCGGGTCAAAAGCCGCATCTGATTGCGCAGCATCATCATTTCCGTCACATCCACCGTCACGCTCTGCCAGCAGGGGGAGCCGAACTGATCCGTCAGCCGGCTCTGATCCGCCGCGTACAGGTAATCCCCCGATTTCTTCAGCAGCCGATAGGGCCGGATGCTCCCATGACCGCTTTTTGCCAGCAGGGCGGAATCCCGGATCATCCGGGCCCGATCCTGGGGATGCACCATGTTGATGAGCTTGTTATCGAAGGTATCCCGGATCTCTTCCCGGGTAAAGCCCGTCATTTGCAGGAAATAATCGCTGACGTACTGGAACGCAAACTCCTCCGAATTATCGCAGCGGTAATAACCCCCGGGGATATCGGCGTTAAGGTACTGCAGCTCCGTCACGTCCTGGTTGGAGGAATAGAATCGCTTGCCCCGGGCATCCTCCCCCATGTAATACATGTGCACCTGGATCCACACGATGACGCCGCTGGGCTTATATACCCGGAACACGCCCCCGGCCCCGTTGAGCCGATCGCTGACCGCCCGTTCCATGGTGCGGAAGAAGCGTTCCCGATCCTCGGGGTACAGATAAGCCTCCATGCCGTGGATGCGGCGGTTCAGTTCTTCCAGCTCGATGCCCACCATCAGATAAAACTGCTGGTTATAGCGCACGATATCCACCTGGTTGTCCTTCCAGGCGTAAAAGGCCACCGGGCCCAGGATGTTATTGAGCATGGCGTCGGAATACACGTTTTCATCCAGGAATTCCCTTACGTGCATTTCCTGATTGGCCTTGAATTCAAAGCCATGGCGGTCCGTATTGCTTTCGTCCCGGATCAGCCGCTCAAATTCCTTGGGCGGCATGGGCCGATGGAAGAAATACCCCTGCATGTAGCGGCAGCCCAGATCGGACAGGAAGGCCGCCTGCTCCTGGTTTTCCACGCCCTCCACGATAACGGGCGTGGATAGGGTCTTTGCCATGTTGATGACCGATTCCAGAATGCTCACGCCCTTGCGCTCCCCCTGCTTGCTCAGGTGCAGGAACTGAGCGTCCAGCTTGATGACATCCACGTTCAGGGAGCTGAGCATGTTCAGGGAGGAATACCCGCTGCCGAAATCGTCCATCAGCACCAGGAAGCCCATTTCCCTGAGCTTTTTCACCGCGGCGCGCACCAGGGCCGTATCCTCCACGTAGGCCGATTCGGTGATCTCGATTTTTATGAGGGAAGCTGGAAGGCCGTATTTCCCAAGCAAGGCGCGCAGATACTCCGGCACGTCGATATTGAATAAATCAATGGGCGATACGTTCACCGAAACGGGCACCGGCTCGATGCCCCGGTCGATCAGGCCCCTGAGCCACTTGCACACCGATTCCCAAATGAACTGATCCAGGGTGGTGACGATGCCGTGGCGCTCCAGGATGGGCACGAACACCGCCGGGGGCGTGTAGCTGCCGTCCGTCCGGCGCCACCGGGCCAGGCTCTCCGCCCCCACGATCTTCCGGCTGGATACCCGGCACTGGGGCTGGAGCCAGAAGGTGATCTCCCCGTTTTCCAGGGCTTGCTGAAAATCCGTCAGCAGGTGATATTCCTGCATGCTCTTTCTTCGCAGTTGCCCGTCATACACCCGGATGCGGGTGTGCAGATTGCCCCGGATCTCCTCGGCGCTGAAGGCCGCGTGGTTAAAAGCCTCCAGCGCCGTTTCATCCCCCTTGCCCAGGGCGCACACCCCCATCACCGGGGAAAAGCCGATGGAATGGCTGAAGGCCTGCATCGTATCCCTCAGCTCCCGGTACAGTTTATCGATCCGGGGCCGCTTATAGGGCATCATCAGGCAGAAGTAATCCTGCCCCCGATAACCTGCCAGGCCTCCCGTTTCCTCCGCCGTCCGGGCCAGCACCGCGCCAAAACGGGCCAGCACATACAGGGTCTGCTCCCTGCCGTGCCAGTCCTTGAGCAAATTATACTGCTCGATATCAATGGCGATCATGCACCAATCGCCCTGGGCCGTGCGGCGCATGTCCTCCGCCTGGAGGAGAAAATCGTTTTCCATCAATAAGCCCGTAAGATCGTCCACCTGGGGCAAGGCTAAAGCGCCCTGGGGCTGATACGCCTCGGCCTCCGTATCATATATATACACCCGGGCCCGGCCCTCCGGCATGCCCGCCGCCTCGCCGCCGATCAGCAGGTACCGGGCGCGGCGATAGATACCGCCCCGAAGCCGCAGGCGGATCACGGCCTCCATGATCCCCGGCTTTTCGGCTTGCGCCAGCCTTTCCGCCATCCCCTCCGGGCGCATCAGGGCTTCGTGGGCCGCCCGATCCTCGGGGTGCACCAGCTCCCCGTGAAAATGCTGATACACCGCGCTGTACGAGCCGTTCAGCACAGGCACCCAATATTTATGCTCCGCATGGGTCACATTGCGATAGCGATTTGCGGGCAGGTCAATTTCCGCCATTTCATCAAATGACGTTTGATCCAAATACGCCGAGAGGGCCGTGAGAGGCTGACTTTCCATCAGCAGCGTCAGCAAATCCGGCTTCATCAAAAGCAAACCCCCATCGCAGGCTGCGTGCCAAGCGCGGTCAGGGAACGGAAGCCCGGCCCGGTTATTTTTTCCAAGCCGGATCACCGCAGGCGGGATGATCGTCCTGTCGCTTGTGCAGTTTTTTCCTTGAGAGCCCGCCGCCGGGCAGGCGGCAAAAGCCATCTTGGTGCGTTAATTGTAACATAATGGTTACACAATTGCAAGCAGAATATTGATTCATGTAACCGAATAACCGGCATCACCGAATGATGCCCGCGTTGATTTTCAGCGCCAGGATCCTTTCCACGCTGCTTTCCAGCCTTTCCCGGCTGATTTCCCCCGTTTCTATGGCACGCAGAAGGCCCCGGGCAGCCGCCTGGGGATCGGCGGGCAGAAACAGCATATCCGCCCCCGCCCGGATCGCCAGCACCGCCGCCTGCTCCGGCTTATAAAAATTTGTAACGCCCAGATCCCGCAGAGATTCGGTCATCACCACGCCGTCAAAGCCCAGTTCCTCCCGAAGCAATCCCACGGCCTGACGGGACAGGGAGGCGGGCATATCGTCCCCCGCCGCCCGGAGGATGCCGTTGCTCATCATGATGACCTCCGCCCCGCCGCTGACGGCTTGAATGAAGGGAAGCCACTCATAAGACCGCATGTCGGCAAGGGCCCTGCGGTTATAGGCCGTGCCGTCGTACTTTTTGGCGCTCAAGCTGCCGTCGTTGGGGAAATGCCCGAAGCAGGGGATCACGCCCCCCTTCCGCAGGGCCTCCCCCATGGCTCCCGCTAACAAGTAAATCTGCTCCGCCGGCCCCTCGTAGGCTCGCAGCGCAATATCCGTTTCCCCGCTGACCCGGGTATCCAGGGGCACGGAAAAATCCATATTGATCCCCAGAGGCGCAAGATAGGCGGCGATCCGCTCCCCCGCCTCCCGGGCGGCGGAAGCGTCCTTCACTTCCTCCGGGCCAGGGGCCTTTTCATACCCCAATTTATTCGCCACCCGGGATACCGCGCCTCCCGCCTCGTGCACCCCGATCAGCAGGGGATACGCCCCCGCCGACCGGGCCCGGGCCTGCATCTCATCTGTCAGCTCCTTAAGCTGTCCTTCCGATAGGATGTCCTTCCCGTAGATCGCCACTCCGCCTACGGGATACCGGGCAAAGGGGTTCCCCTCCCCCGTCAGGTCCTCCGGCGTGACAAAAAAGAGCTGATAGACTTTTTCCTCATCCGTCATGCTCTTCATCAGCGCCCGGGCCTGCCTGCGGGCGTCGGGGGCCAGCGTTTCCTCCTCTTCCACCACCACAAAATCCCCCTCCCCCAGGACGGGGACGGGACACAGCAGCGCAAGCACGCAAAGCAGGCACATCAGACGGCGCAAGAAAGCAACCTCCCACACTTCGTTTGAATCATTTTATCACACCCCGGCCCCCCGCGCAACTTACGGCTTTCCTCCCTGAAATTTTCTCTTGCGTTCCGGGAAAAACGGTGCTATAATTCGATTAGTCAAAGAAAGACAATTTTCTTTGATGGGAGGGATCATCATGCGATTGAGCGATACCATTGAAAGCTTCATCAAGGCCATGCTCCAGGAGGATCAAATGGAGGTGGAGCTGAAGCGAAACGAGCTGGCGGAGTATTTTCACTGCGCTCCCAGTCAAATCAATTACGTGCTGGCGACCCGGTTCACCCCGGATCACGGGTATGTGATCTCCAGCCAGCGGGGCGGCGGCGGCTATATCCGCATCGTGCGGGTGCGGCAAAGCAGCGGCGATCACCTGGAATACCTGCTGCGGGAACGGGTGGGCGATCGGCTGGACGCCCAGACGGCCCAGATTCTCTGCCAGCAGCTGGCGGAGCGGCAGGTCCTTTCCCCGTCCCAGGCCCAGCTGATGGCCTCCGCCCTGAGCCCCCAGGCCCTGTCCGCCCCCATGCCGGAGGCGGTCAAGGACGCATTGCGGGCCAAAATTTTCAAATGCATGCTGCTCACCGTGATGCAGCAAAGGCAAGAAACGTAAAACGGATGATTTTGCCGCGGTGCGCTGCTGCGTTTTCGCGCATAATATTTTGACAGCAAGGATGAATGGAGATTCAGGATATGAAATGTGAAGAATGCGGCGAACGGCAGGCTCAGGTGGTGATGACCACCGTCATCAACGGCGAATCCACCACCCGGCATCTGTGCCGGGAATGCCTGAAAAAATACCAGACCGGCGATCTGCAGTCGGTGCTGGCGGCGGTGCTTTCCGCCATGGCGGAAAAGAAGCAGACACCGGATATCACCTGCCCCCGGTGCGGAGAAACCTACGCCGAATTTCAGAAAACGGGGCTGCTGGGCTGCGCGGAATGCTATACCGCCTTCCGCAGGGAGCTGACGCCCCTCATCACCCGGGTGCAGGGCCGGGCCCAGCACGCAGGCCGCAGGCCGCCCGTCAGCGAGGAGGAGCAGGCCCGGCAGACCCAGATGGAAGCCCTGCGATCCCAGATGGAGGCGGCGGTGGCCGAGGAAAACTTTGAGGAGGCCGCCCGATTGCGGGATGCCCTGCGGGCTCTGACGGCTGCCGGGGAGGCGAAGGCATGAGCGATATCATCGTTTCCTCCCGGGTGCGCCTGGCCCGGAATTATGAGGATCTGCCCTTCCGGGGCAAGATCAGCGCTGCCCAGTGCGAGGAATGCGTCAACCGCACCCTCTCCGCCCTGCGGGATCTGCCGGAGGCCTATACCTACCTGCCCATGGAGGGCATGGAGGAAAACGAAAAGCAGGCCCTGGTGGAAAGCCATCTGGTGAGCCCCGATCTGCTGAAGGAGGAAATGGGCGCGGCGGTGCTGGTGCGGGGGGATGAGCGCATCGCCCTGATGATGAACGAGGAAGATCACCTGCGCATCCAGGCTTTCGCCCCGGGGGATGACCTGAAGGAAGCGGTGCAGGGCGCCTTTTCCATTGAAGATACGCTGCAAAAAAAGCTGTCCTTCGCCTTCGATCCCCAATTGGGCTATCTCACCGCCTGCCCCACCAACACCGGCACCGGCATGCGGGCCTCCATGATGCTGCATCTGCCCATGCTGACGCTGTTCAAGCAGATGGGCAAGGTGGGCCAGCTGGCTGCCAAGGTGGGCCTCACCATCCGGGGCATCTACGGCGAGGGCAGCGAGGCTCAGGGCAATCTGTACCAGTTGAGCAACCAGGTCACCCTGGGCCGCACAGAGGAAGAGCTGGCCCAGGCCGTTACCGCTACCGCCCTGCAAATGGCGGAAATGGAAAGGGTATTCAGAAAGCGGGCCTGGGAAAAGGATCGGGTAGCCTTTGAGGATCAGCTGTTCCGCTCCTACGGGCTGCTCACCAACGCCCGGCGCATGAACGTCAAGGAGTTTATGGTGCATTGGAGCAATCTGCGCCTGGGGGCCGCCATGGAAAAGCTGCCCGTATCCTATGAAAGCACCCTGTCCCTCCTCACCGCCGCCCAGCCGGCCCACGTGCTGAAAGCCGCCGGCGCAGCCCTCAGCGAAAAGGAGCAGGACGCCTACCGCTGCGAGATCATCCGCAGCGCATTGCAAGGAGGAAACTAAATGGCAATATTCGGACGCTTTAACGAACGGGCCCAGCGGGTCATCGCCGCGGCCCAGAAGGCGGCGGTGGATTTGGGCCACGCCTTCGTGGGCAGCGAGCATTTTTTGATCGCTTTATTAAAGGAAGCCCGGTCCGACGCCCCGGCCCTGCCGGATAACGTCATCGCCGAAACCGTCACCGAGGCGGTGAAGCAATTGACCGGCACGGGCAATCATACCCCCGGGCAGCTGGAGCTGACCCCCCGGGTGAAGAAGCTGATGGAGACCAGCATCCGGGAGGCCCAGCGCCTGGGCCAGCCCTACGTGACGGCGGGCCACTTCTGGCTGGCCCTTCTGCAGGACCCGGAAAGCGTCGCCATGCGGGTGCTGATTTCCATGGGCTGCGATATCGACCGGCTTCGGGACAGCGTGCAATCCGCCCTGGGCCATACCGGCGGCGGCTCGGGAGAGCAGCCCCAGGAGGATCAGGATAACCCCCTGAAAAAATACGGGCGGGATCTGACGAAGGCCGCCGAGAAGGGCGAGCTGGACCCCGTCATCGGCAGGGCCAACGAAATCGAGCGCATCGTGCAGATCTTGTCCCGCCGCACGAAAAATAACCCCGTCCTCATCGGCGAGCCGGGGGTGGGCAAATCCGCCGTGGCGGAGGGCCTGGCCCAGCGGATCAACCAGGGCAGCGTGCCCGAAACCCTGTCCGATAAAAAGATCGTATCCCTGGATATGGGGGCCATGGTGGCGGGCAGCAAATACCGGGGCGAATTTGAGGAACGGCTGAAAAACACCCTGGACGAGGTCAGGAAGCGGGGGGACGTGATCCTCTTTATCGACGAACTGCAAAACATCATCGGCGCGGGCAAGGCGGAGGGCAGCATGGACGCCGCCAACATCTTAAAGCCCGCCCTGGCCCGGGGCGAGATCCAGTGCATCGGCGCCACCACCCCGGACGAATACCACAAGAACATCGAAAAGGACGCCGCCCTGGCCCGGCGCTTCCAGCCCGTTACCGTGAATGAGCCCAGCGAGGAAGAGACCCTGGCGATCATGAAGGGCCTTCGGGATCGGTACGAGGCCCATCATCGGGTGCGCATCACAGACGAGGCCCTGGAGGCGGCGGTGAAGCTTTCCAACCGCTATATTGCCGATCGGTTCCAGCCGGACAAGGCCATCGACCTCATGGACGAAGCCGCCAGCCGGGTGCGCATCCACGCCTTCACCGCCCCGCCGGACGTGAAAGCCCAGGAAAAGGAGCTTGAAGGGGTGCTGCGGGAAAAGCGGGAAGCCATCGACAAGCAGGATTACGAAAAGGCCGCCTCCCTCCGGGATCAGGAGCATACCCTCCGGGCGGAGATCGAGGAAAAGCGCGCCGAATGGGAAAAGCAGAAATCCGCCGCCAAGGATACCGTGGGTGAGGAGGATATCGCCCAGGTGGTGGCGGGCTGGACGGGCATCCCGGTGAAGAAAATGACGGAGGAGGAAACCGAGAGGCTTTTGCACCTGGAGGAGATCCTGCACAGGCGGGTCATCGGGCAGGAGGAGGCGGTATCCGCCGTCAGCCGGGCCATCCGCAGGGCCCGGGCGGGGCTCAAGGACCCCAAGCGCCCCATCGGCAGCTTCATTTTCTTAGGGCCTACCGGCGTTGGCAAAACGGAGCTGTGCCGCGCCCTGGGCGAAGCCATGTTCGGGGATGAAAACGCCCTGATCCGGCTGGATATGTCCGAATACATGGAAAAGCATACTGTCAGCCGCATGGTGGGGTCGCCTCCCGGCTACGTGGGCTACGACGAGGGGGGCCAGCTCACAGAGGCCGTGCGGCGCAAGCCCTATTCCGTGGTGCTCTTCGACGAGGTGGAAAAGGCCCACCCGGATGTATTCAACATGCTGCTGCAGATTTTGGAGGACGGACGTCTTACCGACAATATGGGCCGGGTGGTGAGCTTTAAAAACTGCATCATCGTTATGACCAGCAACGCCGGGGCCCAGTCCGCCCAGCGGGGCGGCGTGGGCTTCGGGGCCGGCATGGCGGACGCCATGGACTACGAGCGCATGCGGGAGCGGGTGCTCACCGATATCAAAAACGTGTTCCGGCCCGAGTTTCTCAACCGGGTGGATGAGATCATCGTATTCCATAAGCTGGATGAAAAGGATATCCGGCAGATCGCCGCCCTGATGCTCTCCCAGGTCGCTGAGCGATTGCAGGAACGGGGCATCGACCTGAGCTATGACAGCAGCGTGGTGAACCATCTGGCCCAGGCAGGCTTTGACGATCAGTACGGGGCCCGGCCCCTTCGCCGGGTGATCCAGCGCACCATCGAGGATTCCCTCTCCGAAAAGCTCATCGCCGGAGAAATCCACCTGGGAGGCAAAATCCACATGAAAATGGACGGGGATCAGATCGT